>JBGTLX010000222.1:0-3322 GCA_041743855.1 Rhizobiaceae bacterium
GGCTTGTTCGGCAACAGCGGCTCGATCACCGACCATTCGAAATCCGACAAATCAAAGCGCGCCATATCCAGTCCCCCCGCGCAGAGACTGAATCACGCCTCACCCCAAAAGGGAATCCCGTTTATGAGTATGTGACCTAGCGCGACGCCTCAAAGCGGCAAATTTTTGGAAAGTGGCGATCCACGCAACCGGTGGAGACGTCGATCCCGGGAACCTACAGTGTAGGTGGGCGCCATATGAAAGAACCCACGGGTCCTCCCAGGGACAGCACCCTAAGGATCGTTAAGGCCCCGGGGAAATGTCTCTCCTGCCGCGAGGCGCAGACCGCCGATCTCAATATAAGTCCGATAGCGCGACTTCGCCACAGGATTATCGGCCTGCACGCGCCATTTCGGCGATCCGCCCCTGCCAAAACACCAGAAGCGGCACGACGACCAGTTCCATGCCGAGACCGGCGAGATGCCCGGCCGATGGCGCGCCGGCCACGAGCAGGGAAAAAAGACGGGCGAGGCCGCCGGCAAAGGTCAGCGCGCCGAGCAGGCGGGCACGTCCGGTCTTCAACTCCAGATCCGGAATACAACTGTACCAGGCGAGGCCGAGGCCCAGAAAAATTCCGCACAGAAACCGGAAATGGCTGTCCAGCGCGGTCGGCCATGGCGGGTCGAGACCGAGAAAGGAAGGCCCGTAGACGACGCCCGCCAGGCCTGTCAGCACGGGCGTGGCGGCAAACATGGCCACCAGGACCTGCAAGATGCGCTTCTGGCGGAGAATCGTTGGTTCCATGACAGCCAGTTTGGCGGTTTGACCGGACCGAAGCAACGGCGGGCTGGTTGGGCATCGACGGGTGACAAACGCTCTCGCCTCGTTCCGTCGAAGCGATTAAGGATAGCGGAGCCAGGAAGGTCCGACAGCCAAGGGAGCGCGGTCATGGAAGGCATGGAAATCCGGCCCCCGACGCGAAATGACGAGCCGGAGTGGCGGCGACTTTGGACCGCCTATCTCGAATTCTACAAGACCACCGTGCCCGAGGACGTCTATCGCCTGACCTGGCGGCGGCTGCATACCGACAGCGAATTCGAGCCGAAATGCCTTCTGGCCATGGTCAAGACCAGGCCGGTCGGCCTGGTCCACTATCTCTACCACCGCTCCTGCTGGTCGCCGGTCAACAATTGCTATCTGCAGGACCTCTACGTCGATCCCGAGAAACGCGGCACCGGGCTCGGCCGCGTTCTGATCGAAGCCGTGCAGCGCGAGGCTGCAAAACTCGGCGTCGCCAATGTCTACTGGATGACGCACGAGACCAACGAAATCGGCCGCAGGCTCTACGACCGCGTCGGCAAAAGGACGGGCTTCATCGAATACGATCTGCTGCCGTAAGAGGCGCGGAACTGAATCGGGTGCGCCGGTCAGGGTGCCGGTGGTGGGGTAGCCGAAGCACATATCACGGGCGGCGAATGGCCGAGAAAGTTTGCCACGGATTGTTTCGCCATCGGTGAAACCTTTGCCTGCTGCTTTGACGACTCTTCGAGAACCGCAGCCTTTCGGAGCGCCGCAAGTCCGGCGACCGCCCAGAGCTCCGACTGCGTCCATTGATGCCTGTGCTTGTTGCGCCGGCATTGCTTAAAATAGTCCGTCTCCAGAAACTCCGGCAACGACATGGCTCTTTTGGAGCGATTGCATTTACTGCAGGCCGGAACCGTAACGATGCCGCCCTTGTGAGCTTTTGGAACAACGTGATCCCTTGTCGCCATTGTGTCCGGCTGCGCGGTTCCGCGCGCCCGGCGACGGCGCATCGGAATTCCGCAATAAGCGCACCAGAACTGCCGATCGCTGCGCCAGCATCCAACAACCAGTTGCATTGTCTTCTGCAGGAGTTTCTGCATGTCAGCCGTGTTCATCGAGACGGAGCTTACTCCGCGTCGGCCTAAGAAGCGGTGACCCGAAAATCAAGAATTGTCTCGATATGCGCGACGCTGCCTTCGGTGGCCGCTCAATTCTGCTTGATCCGACGGCTGGCTCGCCCCTCGCGTCTTTGCCTTAGGTGCCGGCACGCCTACATTATCCCAAGATATCCCAACACCCGCCTTCTGAGGAGCAGCCGCATGGACACCAGCACCTTCAAGGTCACCCGCACCGACGCAGAATGGAAGGCGATGCTGACGCCCGAGCAATATGCGGTGATGCGCGACCACGGCACCGAGCGGCCGGGCAGCTGCGCCCTGCTGCACGAAAAGCGCGCCGGCACGTTTTCCTGCGCCGGCTGCGACCAGCCTTTGTTCGAATCAAAACTCAAATTCGAGAGCGGCACCGGCTGGCCGAGCTTTAATGATCCGGTGGCCGGCTCGGTCGAAACGACCGTCGACCGCAGCTACGGCATGAAGCGCACCGAAGTGCATTGCGCGCGTTGCGGCAGTCATCTCGGCCATGTCTTCGAGGACGGCCCGCCGCCGACGGGCTTGCGCTATTGCATCAACGGCGTGGCGCTGAATTTTCAGCCGGCGGCCGCATAACGGCCGCTTAGGCCGCCAGACAGATCTGGCATGTCCCGCGCATCTCGATGGTCGTCTTGGCCAGCTTGAATGTGTGATCCTTCGCCCAGCCCCTGAGCTGTTTTTCCACGACGGCGTCCGAAAATTCGTCGACCTGCCCGCAAGTGTCGCAGATCGCGAAAGCGATCAGGCCGTGGACGTGGTCGCGCGGATGGGCGCAGGCGACGAAAGAGTTCAGGCTTTCCAGCCGGTGCACGAGCCCGAACTCAATCAGCTTTTCCAGCGCCCGGTAAACCTGCAGCGGTGCTCGAAATCCATGTTCCCGCAACTGGTCGAGCAATGTGTAGGCGCTGAGCGGCCCGTCGGTTTTGGACAGCGCGCCAAGCACGAGCGTCTGGTTTCTGGTGAGTTCCTGTGCCGTGGCCATACTGGTTCCCGTCTGTACCGTCTCTATCACGGCGCTCTTGCAATATGTAATAACATCACTTAGTAGAGCATTCAAGTGACGCCGGATTTCGACCAAGATGACCGAAGCCTGTCTGACATTTAGCGATCTGACGCTGGGCTACAACAGCCATCCGGCGGTCCATCATCTCGATGGAACGGTGCGCAAAGGTTCGCTGACTGCCGTCGTCGGGGCCAACGGGTCGGGCAAATCGACGCTGATGAAGGGCATTGCCGGCATCTTGAAGCCGATGTCCGGATCGTTCGTCCGCGACAAAAATTCGCGCATCGCCTATCTGCCGCAGCAATCCGAACTCGACCGGTCGTTTCCCGCCCGCGTGGTCGATCTGGTGTCGCTCGGCCTGTGGCCCCGGCGCGGCCTGCTCGGC
>JBGTLX010000223.1:0-1690 GCA_041743855.1 Rhizobiaceae bacterium
GCCTTTCTCGGCATCTTCTTGGCTCTGCCGCTGGTGCTCGTCTTCATCAAGGCGTTCGAGGAAGGGTTCGGCGTTTACGGGCAAACCCTTGCCGACCCGGATACGCTTGCCGCCATTCGGCTGACGCTCTTGGTGGCCGCAATCTCCGTGCCGCTCAATCTGGTCTTCGGCGTCGCGGCGGCATGGGCCATCGCCAAGTTCGAGTTCAAGGGCAAGGCCTTCCTGATCACGCTGATCGACCTGCCCTTCTCGGTCTCGCCGGTGATTTCAGGCCTCGTCTATGTGCTATTGTTCGGAGCCGGCAGCGTGCTCGGCCCATGGCTCAAATCGAACGGGATCGAAATCCTGTTCGCCGTACCCGGCATCGTTCTGGCGACGATCTTCGTCACCTTTCCGTTCGTGGCGCGTGAACTGATCCCGCTGATGCAGGAACAGGGAACCGGCGACGAGGAAGCAGCGCTTTCGCTCGGCGCCAATGGCTGGCAGGCGTTTCGCTATGTGACGCTGCCCAACATCAAATGGGGCCTGCTCTACGGCGTGCTGCTCTGCAACGCGCGCGCCATGGGCGAGTTCGGGGCCGTGTCTGTGGTGTCGGGCCACATTCGCGGCCTGACCAACACCATGCCGCTGCATGTCGAAATCCTCTACAATGAATACAACGCCGTCGGCGCCTTCGCCGTCGCCTCGCTGCTGGCCGGTCTTGCTTTGGTGACGCTGGTGCTGAAAACCATTCTGGAAATCCGCTACGGCGCGGAGATCGCCGCCGCGCGCGGATAGCGACAGGACAGATTGATGGAAGTTCGGGTCGCCCATGTGCGCAAGGAGTTCGACCGGTTTCCGGCGCTGCATGACGTGTCGCTGGACATCAAATCCGGCGAGCTGATCGCGCTGCTCGGGCCGTCCGGCTCAGGCAAGACGACGCTGCTGCGCCTGATCGCCGGCCTCGAACGGCCGACGCGCGGAAAAATCTACTTCGGCGACGAGGACGCCTCGCAGCGCACCATCCAGGAGCGCAATGTCGGTTTCGTGTTCCAGCACTACGCGTTGTTCCGCCACATGACGGTCGCCGAGAATATCGGTTTCGGCCTGAAGGTGCGGCCAGGATCGACTAGGCCGGCCAAGGCGGAAATCCGACGGCGCGCCTCCGAACTTCTCGACCTCGTGCAACTGAGCGGCCTCGAGCAGCGCTATCCGGCGCAGCTTTCGGGTGGTCAGCGCCAGCGCGTGGCCCTTGCCCGCGCCATGGCGATCGAACCAAAAGTGCTGCTGCTCGACGAGCCGTTCGGCGCGCTCGACGCGCAGGTGCGGCGCGAATTGCGGCGCTGGCTGCGCGACATCCACGACGCCACCGGCCATACCACGGTATTCGTCACCCACGATCAGGAAGAGGCGCTGGAACTCGCGGACCGCGTCGTCGTCATGAGCCAGGGCAGCATCGAGCAGATCGGCACGGCGGACGAGGTTTACGACACGCCGAACTCGCCCTTCGTCTATGGCTTCATCGGCGATTCCAGCACCTTGCCGGTGCGCGTCGAGAGCGGCCAGCTGTGGGTCGACGACCGCACTTTGGGCCTTGAAACGCCGGATGCGCCGGATGGCGCGGCGACACTCTATTTCAGGCCGCATGACATCGAACTGCTCGACGGCTGCGGCGGCTGCATCGCCGGCACGGTGGCCGCCAGCCGCCGCG
>JBGTLX010000224.1:0-3620 GCA_041743855.1 Rhizobiaceae bacterium
GGGAGGGCGTTCTGGAGGGACGTTGCAGCGCGATATCGCAACTCAGGCCGAGGAGGAGCATGTCGTTGACGGAAAGACCGGAATCACGCGGGTGCGCAAGGAAGACGAAGAAAGCTAGAACCTGCCGCGGGGTCGAACACCTCGAAGCAGGGTGAGACAGCCTAGAAACGGTGGTTCCCCAGGATTTGGACCGCGCCGAACCGTGCGAAAATCGCTATCGGTCTGGCAACCATCGCGGTGGCCATCCGTTGATTGTTTAAGAACGCCAATGGCGTCCCTACTGCAGGCACCACGAAGTGCCGCCGGGTGGTATTACCACCTGATGCCGCAGTCCCCCTAGTGCGCAATCACGCACGTAACCCAATCAAGGAGGCATCAATATGATGACCACATCCACCCAGACACGCGACACAAATGCCAACATTCTGGACAAGAACGAGACTTTCTCAATGATCGCCTCGGACAAGGTCGAAGGCACCGCCGTGTTCGACTCCAAGGGCGAAACGCTCGGCACGGTCCGCAAGGTTATGATCGGCAAATATGACGGACAGGTCCGTTATGTCGTGATGGGCTTCGGCGGCCTGTTCGGCATGGGCGAGGACAATTTCCCGCTGCCGTGGGATAGTCTGGACTATGATACCAAGCTCGACGGCTACAAGTTGAAGACGATAACCAAGGACGATCTCGAGAAGAATAAAGCACCCAGCTTCGGTCGCAACGAGGAGCCGAATTGGTCCGACGATTATGACCGGACGGTCCGGCTCTATTATTTCCGCACCGCCTGAACCGGCAGCGCATTGAACCAAGCGAAGGCGGTCCATCGTGGCCGCCTTTTCGCTATTTTAAAAAGCCGTTTCCAAAGGCCTGCCGTTCGCCTTCAGCCCGCCCGAAACTGACAGATAGCCGCGGCACAATTTCAGTTTGACTGGATCGGATCCGGGCGTTCAGAGGCAGCGGAAGATGATGGGTTCAGCCCCGCGCCTGAGCGTGAAGGGTCCGAGCAGGAGGCCATTCTCCACGCGCCCTTGGAAGCTCATGCCGTTACCTTTGACGCTTCCATTGTAGCGGACGCTGTAGCTAGGTAGCACCCGTCCTTTGATTTCCGGCCCGCCCGAGCTTGGTGTGTGGGTACCCTCTACGATGAAGGTGCCGTCGCGCTTCATTCTCAGCGGACCCAATACAGTTCCCGTCGCGCAGTCATACTCAAGCCTGCCGCCAGCGGGCGTAAGGCTCAATCCCACGTGCTGGCCGCCCCACTCACCTGTGATCGGAAAGGCGGAAGGTGGAACCGCCGCACAAGCAGCCAATAATGGAAGACCGAAGAGCAAGCTACGTTTCACGAATAGGTCAACGTCAGAAGCTCGCCTTTCGTTTCAGGACACGCCTCCGGTTCATCTTACTAAAAGAACTTCAGAATCGCGTCGTAAGCGCCGCGCGGCTGACCCCAAGATGTCCAAGTTCCGATTTCGCGAAGGTTCGAGACAGGTTGCGATCGCGACGTGTTGTCGCGGTTAATGTTTTCGCGACTGAGGTGAGTGAATCTGTGAGCATAATCTCTTCTGGGGTCTGTTGGCATGAACAGCCGACTGTCGTAGCAGTCCCCATGCAGATCAGTCCTACCGAAGGAGTGCGCGAGCCCGGCACCGGCGGCGATATTTTGGTCGCTGTAAGAGGTAGGCATGGTGATGGCGATATCATCACTTTCCGACAAGGCCTCTCGGATGGAAATCAGACTCGCTGGCACGTTGTCCATGTCGAGACGGCAAGCGGGGTGGATAGGGGTGATCCTGCGATGGTCGCCGAAGCACTCGGACTCGCAGCCAGCTTGGGAGCGAGTGTTGCAACGATTCCTGCGGCCACAGTTGCCGACGGTCTCATTCTACACCTCGCCAACTTTTGCCCGACAATTTTGTCCATAAACGGTTAGCAAATGGTCCAGACGAGCGGTAAAGACTTCCTATGCCTGCACTTCCCGATGAGATGCTTGTGCTGCGAAGAAAGCCGAGGATCCGCGGCTGGAACGCGTTAGCCTGGCGGCTTAGTGTTCTCGTGTCACTTATCGGACTCCTCGTTCTCTTTCACTGGCTTGAGCGCGCGGGTTTGAAAGACTTACATGACGGTGAAGTGAGCTTTCTCGATGCCATTTATTTCACCATGATCAGCGCAACGACGACTGGTTACGGCGACATCGTTCCAGTCTCAAATACAACTCGCATGTTTGATGCGCTTGTGGTGACGCCCATTCGCATCATATTTCTGCTAATCTTGGCTGGCACCGCTTATCGATTTGTAGCCCAGCGCTCGTGGGAAAAATTCAGGATGTCTCGTATTCAGCGCAAACTTTGCGATCACATTGTCGTCATGGGATATGGCGTAAAAAGCAGCCGTGCAGTCCAGGAGCTGCTGGAGACTGGCGCCGAGCCCCATGACATTGTCGTCGTAGATATGGACGAAGAACGGCTGGCGAAAGCGAAAGCAATCGGCTGCACGGTTCTCAAGGCTGATGCCACCCAAGACGAGACGCTAAAAGCCGTCCAAGTCGATCGCGCGAAACTCGTGATAATCTCAGCCGGTCGCGACGACACTTCAGTCCTGATTTGTTTGAGTGTCAGGCACCTTGCACCAGATGTTACGATCAGTGTTGCGGTCAATCGTCAGGACAACGAGGTCCCAGCCCGTCGAGCTGGTGCTAATGTGGTCGTCAATCCACTCGATTTTGCCGGCCTATTGCTTGCTGCGTCAAACTCAGGACAACATATCGCCGACTATCTAGGCGATTTGGCCTCGATGAAGGGGAAGGTCAGATTAATCGAGCGAAAGGTTCGTCCAGAAGAGGTTGGCAAGCCTCTCAATTATTCGCTCGAGAGCCTCGGACTTCGCCTTATTCGAGAGGGCACGCCTTATGGGTTCTGGCGCCCACAAGCGCAAAAGCTAGAAACTGGCGATATAATTATGGAAGTCTGTCCAACCGTCCAGGAGAATTGCTGACGTAAGACATTGTGCATGATGTTCGAATTCGGTTCCACGTCCCGACTTGGCCGGAAGTTGACGGTCCGCTTTGGAGCGCAAACTTGATCCTTCCGCCGTTCGTTCATAATCATGGACGATGACCGAAAGCGACCCATAACGGACCTTTTGCGTTGTGGCAGCTTTGCGCCCATTCCAGCCATCCAGCATTGCGGTGAAAGGTCCCGATAGCTGCCGTTCAAAAAGCAGTACCGAAAGCAGTTTCCATCCAGTTGCAGCCCTTGGGCTTGGCCGGTTCAATGACTGGATGAGATGATACTTAATCCTCGTTCTTGACACTGGAACGCATGTCGCCCGCTTGGTGAAGGTGACGGATGGGCGCTAGTCGCAAGATGGCGTAGCCGATGATGGCCGAGAGAAGTGAGCCCATTACCACGCCGATCTTGGCTTCCTCAAAAAGGTCTGGCCTGCCTGGAAATGCCAGTGCGCCGATAAACAGGCTCATTGTGAAACCGATCCCGCACAGCATCGCCACGGCATAGATTTGCAGCCAAGTGGCGCCCGACAACTTGGTCGCGAGGCCGAACTTCACTGCCAGCCAGACCGAGCCGAAGATGCCAATCTGTTTACCGATGAACAGGCCGGCCGCGATT
>JBGTLX010000225.1:0-4335 GCA_041743855.1 Rhizobiaceae bacterium
GCCCGTATCTCGCCACCGACCGTGACGAGCCGAAGCCAGCCGTCCGCGCCGCCGACGGCGAGGTCGCCGCCCGGGAGGACGGCCAAGGCGTGGAGGGGCGTCGGAAGCCTTTGGACGAGAGCCGGCCCGCTCTCGGGCCAGATGCGCAAAGTGGCGTCATATCCCACCGTCGCGATATCGCCGGACGGCAGGAACCCGATGCCGTTCACGTTGCCCCTGTGCCCTTCCAGCATTCGCGGCGCGCCGTCGCCGTCGAGCGGCCACACGCGCGCCACGCCGTCCCACGCGGCCGAGCCAAGCAACTTGCCGTCCGGCGAGACGGCAAGAGCGACAATCGGAGCCGAATGCCCCTGAAGAACCTTGGCTGGCCTTGATCCGCCACTCTCCCAGATGGCGATCCGCCCATCCTCGCCGGCCGTCGCCGCGCCGCCATCGGCGAGAAGCGCGACCGCGTTCACGGCCCCGTCGTGGAACCTCAGGACATGCACGGCGGAAGCGTCTTGCAGAGACCACTGGATCGCGGTGGAATCGAAACTGCCGGTCAGCGCTGTCTTCCCGTCGGCGCTGACGGACAGGCCCCGAACAGGCCCGCCATGACCCCTCAGTTCAGCGGCTTGAACTCCGGAAATCGCAAGGGAGAAGGCCAACGCGATGATCGTCTGTCGAGTCATGGCCGGACCTTCCGCGCTAATCTGTTGTCCCGTCAAGCCGCCCGCCAGCGAGGGCGGCGCTTGCAATGCCGGCGTAATGGGCCAAGATGACCTGGATGAGCAACGATTTTCTGTCTCGCTGGTCGCGCCGCAAGCTTGACGCCGATGCGACCCATGCCGAGCCGCCGGTTTGCGAGGCTCTGGCCCCTGCGCCTCAGACACTGGAGGCGCGGACGCACGATGAGCCGGCGGAAGCCGAGCCCCTGGACGGCGTGATTACGATCGACGAACTGGCCGCGCTGCCCGCTGTCGAGGAAATGACGGCGGCCACGGACATTACCGGATTCCTGCGCAAGGGCGTTCCCCTCGCTCTCCGCAACCGCGCCCTTCGCAGGATGTGGACGATCGACCCGGCCATTCGCGACTTTGTCGGCGACGCGCGCGATTATGCCTGGGACTGGAACACGCCGGGAGGCGTCCCTTGCTCCGGTCCGCTCCCAAACACGATGGACATCAAGAAGATGGTGCTGGATATTTTTGGGAGAGATCCCGCCAAGCCCGCGGAAGTTCGTGAACTCGTCGGCGAGCGCAAAGAAGAGATCGATCAGCCGACGGGCGTTGAGACGCAGGAGACCCCAGATCCCGACCCCTTGCGCATGGCGCAACGTGCCGAGATTTTGGTGCGACCACAGGAGGAAGAAGCGTTGGGTCCGTCAAAGCCCGCCCGGCCGCGTGGCCACGGGGGAGCATTGCCAAGCTGAACCCACCGAAACTGTCTGGAATGGTTCGAAAAAGTGCTTGCGGAAGCTCGACGAGTGTCTAGGATCACACCCGTCATCTCACGATAATAACCGTTGTCGAGAAAGGGCAAGGACATGAGCGACGGCCACGTTATGCCCGCGTCCGACAGGCCGATCCCCCGGGCTTTTGGCGGGGAGCAGCCTCGGCAAGACCCCACCGACCTTCTCCGAGCCCATCACTACAGTCTTCTCGCCGTCCTTCTCGCGGGCGCTCCCTCAGCCGATACGCTTGATCTCGTCGCCGGTCTGACGGGCGATGCGAGCCCGCTTGGCCTTGCCCGCGTCGCGCTCGCGCAAGCCGCCGAAACGGCTGATCCGGCCGCCTTGCAACGTGAATATTTCCGGCTTTTCATTGGCGTTGGGCGCGGCGAACTGGTTGCATTCGGTTCATTTTACCTAACCGGCTTTCTCCAGGAGAAGCCGCTCGCACGTTTGCGGCAGGATCTCGCCGAACTGGGCGTCGAGCGCTCACCCGCTCTCGCCGAACCCGAGGACCATATCGGCGTGCTCTGCGAGATCATGGCCGGACTGATCGATGGTCGCTTCGATACACAAGACGGCGCTGACCAACGCTTTTTTCTGCGCCATCTCAAACCATGGGCAGCGCGTTTCTTCACGGATCTGCAAACGGCGGAAGCATCGAATTTCTACAAGCATGTCGGAACGGTCGGCCGGTCCTTGATGGAAATCGAGGCGGAGGCATTGGATTTGGTTGCGTAAATCAGCCGGGAGACGCGCGCCCGGCTGGAGGGGCCGGGCTCTGGGAGGAGACGGGAATGAAGACGGACAAACGTGACACCCTCGACCGCCGCACGTTCCTTCGCCATGCGACGGGCGCCGCCGGCCTTGCAGGCACCGCGGCGGTGATGACGCCGGCTCTCGTGACGGATGCGCAAGCTTACGATCCGGGCGAAGACGAAACCGGCTCCAAATATCAACCCGATAGTCCGAACGTTCAGGCCTTCTACCGGTCGAACGGCTACGAGACCCTGCAGGAGAAGTGAGGCCGCCATGCTGACCAAGCGCAAAAGCGGCCAAGCCGGCCGCGTCCACTCCTCCGCCACATGTGACAGATCGACGGCACTCGATCGCCGCACATTCCTGAAGCGATCGGGGCTGGCGGCCGGCGGCATCGCCGCGTTCAGCACGATGATGCCCGGTTCGGTGCGCAAGGCCGACGCCATCAGCCCGCCGATGCCCGGCGTTCCGATCACCATCAAGAAGAATATATGCACCCACTGTTCGGTCGGCTGTACGGTCACGGCGGAAGTGCAGAACGGCGTGTGGACCGGTCAGGAGCCGAGTTGGGCCAGTCCTATCAGCCGCGGCACCCACTGCGCCAAGGGAGCGGCGATCCGCGAGATCGTCCATGGCGAGCGCCGCCTGAAATACCCGCTGAAGCTGGTCGACGGCGAATGGCAGCGCCTCTCTTGGGAAGATGCGATCAATGAGATCGGCGACAAGATGCTGGAGATCCGCGAGCAGGCAGGCGCCGACGCGGTCTATATGCTCGGATCGGCCAAGTTCACCAATGAAGGCGCATACCTGTTCCGCAAGTTCGGCGCCTTCTGGGGCACGAACTCGGTCGATCACCAAGCGCGCATCTGCCACTCGACCACTGTTGCGGGCGTCGCCAATACATGGGGCTACGGCGCGCAGACCAATTCGTACAACGACATCCGCAACGCCAAGACCATGATCATTATGGGCGGCAACCCGGCGGAAGCGCATCCGGTCGCCATGCAGCATGTTCTGGCCGGTAAGGAGCTGAACCGCGCCAACATGATCGTCATCGACCCGCGCTTCACGCGCACGGCGGCGCACGCCACGGAATATGTGCGCATCCGGTCCGGGACCGACATTCCGGTGATCTGGGGCATGCTCTGGCACGTTTTCCAGAACGGCTGGGAGGACAAGGAGTTCATCCGCACCCGCGTCTACGGGATGGACAAGGTCCGCGAGGAAGTCGCCAAGTGGACGCCTGAGGAAGTCGAGCGGGTATCCGGCGTGCCGGGCGAACAGTTGAAGCGCGTCGCTCAAATGTTCGCGCAAGAAAAGCCTTCGACGCTGATCTGGTGCATGGGCGCCACTCAGCACACGGTCGGCACCGCCAATGTGCGCGCCTATTGCACGCTGTGTCTCGCCACAGGCAACGTCGGAAAGCCGGGTACCGGCGCCAATATCTTCCGCGGCCACACCAATGTGCAGGGCGCGACTGATCTCGGCCTCGATGTCACATCCCTGCCGCTCTATTACGGCCTGACCGAAGGCGGCTGGAAGCACTGGGGGCGCGTCTGGGAAGCCGATTATGAGTGGCTGCAGGGCCGGTTCGACGAAGTTCCCGCCAAAGCCGGACGCAAGGCACGCTCGCGCAAGGACAATATGGAAACCCCCGGCATGACCTCGACGAGGTGGTTCGACGGGGTCAACCTGCCCGATGAGGACATCGACCAGCGCTCGGCGCTCCGGGGAATGTTCGTCATGGGCCACGGCGGCAACACCGTAACCCGCATCCCGGAGATGATGAAGGCGCTGGAGAAGCTCGAACTCCTCGTGGTCGCGGACCCGCATGCCACGACGTTCGGCGCCATCAAGGGCAGACGCAACGGCACCTATCTCCTGCCGATCGCCACGTCGCTCGAATGCGACGGCTCGCGCACTGCCTCCAACCGCTCACTGCAATGGGGCGAGAAGATCGTCGAACCCGCCTTCGAGTCGCGCAACGACTACGACGTGATTTACGCAGTCGCGGAGAAGCTCGGTTTCGCCGATGCGATGTTCAAGAACATCGCTCTCGAGGGCGGGCATGTGGTCGCCGAGGATATCCTGCGCGAAATCAACCGGGGCGGCTTCTCGACGGGCTATTGCGGCCAGTCGCCGGAGCG
>JBGTLX010000226.1:0-2972 GCA_041743855.1 Rhizobiaceae bacterium
CGAAATCAAGCGCCTCCACCAGGACATCGCCACGACGATGATCTACGTCACGCACGACCAGATCGAGGCGATGACGCTGGCCGATCGCATCGTGCTGATGCGCGACGGGCTGATCGAGCAGCAGGGCACGCCTCTCGACCTGTTCGAGCGCCCCGCCTCTACCTTCGTCGCCGGTTTTCTCGGCTCTCCGCGCATGAATTTCCTACCAGGCACGCTTGCCCTGAGCGGCGTCGCCGCCGCCGTAAGGCTTGCCGATCTGATGTTGCCGGTCGCTCCAGGCCGCAAGCTCGAAGGCGCCAAGGACGGCCAAGCGGTTCTGCTCGGGTTGCGGCCCGAACATCTGTCCCGCGCGCGCGGCGAGAAGGCGGGCGAAGGCATGTACCGCCAAGAAGCGACCATCGACCTTCTGCAGCCGACTGGCTCGCGCAGCTACGCCACCTTCCGGCTCTCAGGCACGCCGGTGATGGCGGAGCTGCAGGCTCATGATGTAAGCCGCCCCGGCGAGAAGCTGTCGATAGACATCAACATGAGCCGAGCATCTATTTTCGACATCCTAAGCGAACGCGCCCTATGACCGAGATCGCATCCCGTGCCGTGCGCCTGTGTGGCACCGAACAGGTAGCCCCGCCATTCCGGACGTTGCTTGCCGGTCCCCTGTCGGTCGAGTTTGACAATGGCGCGCTACGCTATGTGCGTGTCGGCGGCATCGAGGTCCTGCGGGGAATCGCATTCCTCGTGCGGGACGAGAACTGGGGAACCTATACGCCCGTTCTCGACGATCTCCGGATCGACGAGAAGCCGGATGCGTTCAGCGTTTCCTACCGCGGAACATGCGCAGACCTGACAAGGCGCATCGTCTACCAGGCACGAATCGAAGGCGCCAGCGACGGTACGCTGTCCTTCGTCGCGGAGGCGGAACCCGAGACGGATCTGCTGACCAACAGAACCGGCTTCGTCGTTCTTCATCCCATAGACGTGGCCGGCAATCCGGTGAAGATTCTCAAGGCGGACGGCAGCGAGCAGCTGTCGGTGTTTCCGGATTACATCGACCCTAGGTGTCCCTTCACCGACATACGCGCGCTGTCGCACGAGGTCGCCCCCAAGGTTTGGGCCATTTGCACAATGGAAGGCGATGCCTTCGAGATGGAGGATCAGCGGAACTGGTCGGACGCGTCGTATAAAACCTATGTGCGCCCGCTGCGACGCCCCTGGCCTTACACGCTGACGAAGGGCGAGAAGTTCACGCAGGCTATTCGTCTTCGCGTGTCGGGAGCCCTTCCCGCCGCGGCATCTGAAAACCGAGATGCTCCTATCCGGCTGGCAGTCAGCGGGGCGGTGGGGGACATGCCCCGCATTGGCGTCGGCGTTTCCGCCGAGGCGGCGCAGCATGTGCTGGCAAACCCCGAGCTCATTCGGTCTTTAGCTCTTCGGTGGATGGTCTGTCAGATCGATCTGCGGCTCGGGCATGGCCAGGATGAACTTGGACGTTATGCGGCCCTGGCAGGTTTGACCGGCGCGGGCGTCGTTCTCGAAATCATCACCCAAGGTACGCTCGATCCCGACGGCGAATTGCAGCCGGTTGCGGCGGCCGTTCGTGCCATCGGCCTCGACCTGGAAGCGGTTTCCGTCTTTCCCGCACAGGACATGAAGTCGATGCAGCCCGACGCAGCGTGGCCGAAAATGCCCACCTTTGAGGAAAATTTTGCCGCCGCGCGCCGATCCTTCCCCGGGGTGACGCTTGGCGGCGGCATGGCCGCATATTTCACCGAGCTCAACCGCAAGCGCCCGCCGGGCGCGGTGCTCGACTATGTGACCTTCACCTCGTGCCCCAACGTCCACGCCGCCGACGACGTCTCGGTGATGGAGACGTTGCAGGCATTGCCTCACATGATCCGCTCGACTCGCACTTTCATGGGCGAGAAACTGCCGATCCGCATCGGCCCCAGCCAGCTTGGCTGCCGCGAAAACGCCTACGGAAAGGCCACAGCGCCGAATGAGGCGAACGATCGCGTTTGCCTCAGCCGCATTGATCCGCGCCAGCGCGGTTTGTTCAATGCGGCCTGGACCATCGGCTATGTCGCAGCTTGTGCGTATCAGGGGATCGAGGCCGTCGCGCTTGGTGATCTGACCGGTCCGTTCGGACACATCTACAGGAAGGGAGATTTCGTGCAGCCCTGGTATGACCAGCAGCATGGCCCACTGGTGTATCCGGCCTTCCATGTTATGGCGGGTCTCTCGCTGCTCGATGGTGCCAAGCTGCTGTCTGTCGAGACATCCGGCACCGAGACCATCGCGGCAATCGCCGCCAAGAAGGACGGGCGCACGACGCTATGGCTCGCGAACCTCTCCGCCAACGCGCAGTCAGTGCAGCTTTCGGACACGCCGATCGGCACCCGCATTGTTCATCTTGCTGCCGGGCAGTTCGAGCAAGCGGCAACCGATCCGAACTTCATGGAACACTCGGGGGGGCGGCTGGATGACCGGCTCATCTTGCTTGACGCCTATGCCGTCGCGCGAATCTATTTGGGCTGATCCGTGTCCCGAGCCGCTTGATCAGGCGATTCCGGCGGAGACCGCAACGCCCTTCATCTGCTGGCAGTGGGCGAGAATCATAACGTGGAATGTCTGTTGTGGTCACGTTTATATATAGCCATCTTTCTTGCGAGCGTACGGTTCCTCAGTTCTGCCGCCGAAAGCTGCCATTCCGCTTTCGGCCCCATTTGAGCCTCAGTGCGGTCGGACTGGAACGCGCCTCATGCCGGCCGTTCAGGTCAGCTTTGCCAACGCCTGAAAGAAGACATTACGGCGACCTTGCTGGAGGGCGCATTTGCACTAGAGCATTTTCCCTGAACGGTGAGTCGGATTTGGGATTCCCGCGGTAGCAGGTGTCTGATTCACTGCACTTCGTGATTTGCGAGGAGGTGAGGATGACACAGAGCTTGAGCGCGGACCTTCGCGGGCGGGTGATCGCG
>JBGTLX010000227.1:0-10420 GCA_041743855.1 Rhizobiaceae bacterium
CGGTCATCCGAAAACAGCCGCGCGAGAAAAGGAAGCGGAACGGGCGGATCCCCCGCAGCAGCACGTTCCTCGGCTGCGGGAACTCGAGCGCGAAATCGAGGATAAAAACCAGCAGCAGGATCGTGACGCGCGAGAACGATAGGAGGTAGAAATGAAGCAAAATTGGCAGATGGAGCCTGTTCCTCCACCGGAAACCTCGTCAGCCGGAATTGACGGGTTCATCGCATGGGCGCTCCTCGCGTTCGTGCTCATCGGACCGTTGATCTATTTTCGCAATGAACTTGGGGCCGCCGAGAGGTACGTAATCGGCGGGTATCGAGTCCTCGAGGGGTGGCTGCTCCCAATCAAAGATTGGTTTCTTGGCCTATTGCTTGGCTAAAGGACCGTCTTCAGCAAGTTGCGCCATTGCCCCTAATGGCTCGCAAGCGCATCTAGCTGTAGAACCGACCGACTACGGAATGTTTGTGGAGGTTCGGGGGCCGATAGGCTTTCACATCGCCCATCTGCGGAACGGCGTCCGCCTCGAAGCGCGCGATCACAGAAGAATGCAACGCCATACCGTCGTCAATGTTCCTCACCTGCGTTGTCCAAGTTAGGCTGTCGCGGGTCAGCCAACGAAGCAGCGCAGGCTGGCCGTTCAGGACGCCCTCTCGCTCGTCATGCTGGAGACCGAGCGGGTCCGGCGAGGTGACGAGTACGTCCGGTCGTATCCGTACCTCCGGGATCGCCGCCTTCAGTTCGTCCACCATCCATTGCAGCGCAATGTCGGAAAGCCGCGATTCCTCCTCGGCATAACTACCGCCGATATCCGAGTGATTACCGGCGAACCCGACCTGCTTCATCCAATCGTGGTTGCCCCTCTCGTTGTTCCATTCGACATCCACGCTCCTGCCCCAGGTCACGCGCGGAAACTTCAGGCGTGCCTCGTCGATCGCGAGCGCATGGCGCAGGAAGCGGACCTCGCGGTCGACATAGCGGTCGTAGTTCTTACCCGACCACCATGCGACGTGCCCCTGCCGCGCGATGGCGAACCAGTCGAGCGGATTCCAGGCGCGTGGTTTTCGGTCGGGGTCCTTGAAGAAGTATTTCACCTGCCCGGCCATCACCACCACCGTCCAGTAGGCGGCGGCGAGCGGGACCAGTGCGAGCAGTGCCGTGATCCACCACGGTGCCATCGTTGAAACCCACCAGGTCAGAAGAAGAAGCAGAACGAAGCCGCCGACTGCTAGGAGCGTTGCTTGTCGGCTGCCAAGTGCTGCGACTGTGTCGAAGACCCCGATGAAAACGGGCTGCACATTTCCCTGCGGCTCACCGTCCGCACCAACGCCCTCCGAGCCGTATTTTGCGCGGAAGCGCCTCGCCTTCTCCTCACGCTCGTCCTCGTAGAGCGCCCGTTTAGACCCGGCTCCGTGGTTATAGACATACCGGACGGCATCCGAGGCGATCTTGCGCAGTTTCGGCCCATATCGCGGCACCGCGCCGCCGTCAGATCCTCTGGTCGGCACTCCGCAGAGGTTCAGGACATTTGCCAGCGAGCGGACGGTGTAGGCCCCTCGACTGAAGCCAAAGAGGCAGATTTTGTCGCCCGGCTGATAGTTGGCGATGATCGCCGCGTAGCAGTCTATGACGTTCTGATCGATGCCGGTACCGACTGCGGCAGAAAGCGTGTTCCTGAGTCTGCGGAAGCTGATTCCGTCTGTCTCACCGGCACCTAAACCGGGGTCATAAAAGGCGACTTGCTCGTGCGGCCTGATCGGCGAATCGGGACCGGGCCGCATCGCGCGGTACATCTTGTAGACATTCGACAGCCGCTGGTCGGGACGAAGTCCTCCGACCTGCCCGGTCCCGTCGGAGAAGATCAGAATCAGCCTCCCCAAGTCCACTTCCTCCTTTTCCAATGCCGTCGAATCGCATTCCGTTGACCTTCGCGAACATTACCCTCATGCACTAAGGTTGACCAAGAATGTCTGCAATTTCTTGTTTAAGAATGCGCCTGCGGAATTGAGCAACGCTATCCGCTCAAGCGCTAGATCCCGCCGTCTGCCCCAAGGCGAACGGGCTTTGGCTTTAGCTTCCGTCGCAGAGCGCCCCCTAAATCTGCACCTCGAACGCCCCTGGCCCGGCTGAAGGAGCGCTTTGGGGCCGACAGCCGTCAGTCCGCTTATGGGAACGGATAGCGGAAAGCTGCCGCTCGGCTTCCGATCCCACCGCGGCCGTTTCAGGGTTCCTTGGCGGTCTCCCGAAAGTTGTCGCTCTTTACGTTGCAAATTGTCGCGTGGGCGGAGCTGCTAGCGGTCTGGCTCTGTGGGAGGCAGTCCTTCGGTCTCCCCGCCGGGGCCTCACAATGTGAGCCCGTTTGGCTCAAGGAAAATAAGTTGACCACGGCAGATGAAACGGTTGCGTGTAGGTGTTGCCAAGCCGCGGATGCTTGGCTTCGAGCGTCATCATGACGAATTCGACGGCCCTCTCAGAGAGTTCAAGCCGTTCGGCCGAAAACGCGGTCGCGTCATCCGGCTCCAGATCGTTCTTCTCGTTTTGTAGATGCACCCGATTCCGAAGCCGCCTTAGAAGGTCGAGATCGTCGTAAAAGGTTGATCCGGGTTCATCGAAGAGGTCATGCTTTCGGCAACTCGCGATGAGGGTCTCCAGCTTGTCGACCTGTTTGCCGCGGATGTAGGTGATGATATTCGCGGGCATGCCCATCACGCCTTCGCGCGTGAACCATTTAACGCGCTTGTGGAGGTCGTAGAGCAGGGCCTCGATGATTGCCACATTCAGGATGATCATCGGCTTCTGGAGGTAGCGTTTCCGGGCAGGGTTCGCTTGTTCTCGCAACGTCCACAATGTACGGATGACGTCGAGGCTGTGCGCGACATTATCGGCCAGCTTGAAACTGCCGATGAAGGAACTTGGGCGCTCGACCGGCATCGTTGTCTCCATGTGGGCTGTAATTCGCCAACGGTGACAATTTTATACCTGTGCTGTTCGAATCGCGAAATCCACGTACCAGTCGGGGCGGATATCCTCCTCGGGACGCCACACGGCCCGACGCGCCGAGGACGTCAATTGAGGAGGTCCGGCAAGCCACGAGCGACATCTGTGATTCGACGCGCTCCCGCCGCCCCGGCGAGAAAGCGCAATTCAGCGGCCGTACGCAAAACGCGGCGTCCAGCTTTTCTCCAGCTCGGCATCCTCGTTCTCTTCGTCGAGTGGATCATCGGGAAGCTGTTCGCCGGTCAAGACCGTCAACGTGTAGCCGTACTTGCCAAGGCCAAAGATCTCTTCGTCGAGCACGATCCTGCCCGACCCGTCGAACCAGGTGGCCAGATTGGTTTCATTAACGGCGCGTTCGGCGCGCAATACCTTCGTTGCGTCCGCATTGAACCGGCGCGTTGCGCTTTGAGGCAGAGGCGCGCCCTTTCGCAAAAAGGCAAGCTTGCCGAGGTTCTTGAAGGACTCCGATGTAAAGGCATAGGCGATCTCGTCGCCCTTGCTGATAATGATTGCCACGGGATAGGCGCTGCATTCAGCGGCGCGGATCGCAGCCGCCGTGACAGAGCAGCGGGCCGTTTCGGCTAGCTTGAGAATGCCGTCAAGGCCGATCTGGTTGTTTGAGAGAAGCTTGCGTGTGAAGCCTGACGGCAGAAGAAGGCCGCTCGCGAAATGATCGGCTTCCAGCTCGATCGACGTATTTTGCGTGAAGTTGGCGCGCGACATATGTGCACCGCCGCTCTTGATGATCTCCTCGGGATGTCCCGGAAGGAACCAATGCCCGAGTTCATGGGCAATGGAGAAATTCTCGAACCCCTCGTTGTTGTATTCGGTCGAGTAGATGATGGTGGCGGAGTCGCCGGCGAATATGATCGCTCCCGATACGCCTTGCATATCGGCCGGTTTCGCCTGGAGGGTGATCTCCCTGGTTTTGGCAATCGCGCGCGGCTCGACCGGAAACTGCGTGAAGCCGAATTCCTCGGCGATCTTCTCGCCGCGTTGCGTTGCCATTTTCAGGCGAAAGCCGGCCATGGGTGTGCGCCTCTATTTCTTATCCTTGATCATGGTGTCGATGATGTTCTGGATAAAAAGCCGGTCCTTCGAGCTCAGCCTGTATTCGTCGCGGAAGGCGGTTGTCGCGGTCTTCGTACCGAGAAGGTAATCAGCCGTTATATCCAGTGCCTTGGCGAGCGCGCGCACGTTATCGAAGGAGGGCTTGCGACGGCCGGCCTCGAAATGCGCGATGGCGGACGGTTGCATGCCGGCCTTTTGGGCTAGTTGAGATTGGCTCAGTTCGCGATTGTCCCGCGTTCTGCGAAGACGCGTGGCGAAGTCGTCGGCGGGTATGGGTGTGCTTGACTCATGCATGACAGATCGTATATAGTTCCTTGTCTAGATCGTCGAGAGCCCTTCGGGGCTTTTTCTCGGGCTCGGTCTGTGACAGAGCGTATAGAATCATATTACGATTTGCGAATCGGGTCAAGAAAACAGGAGCTGATTATGGCAGGCAAAAACCAGCATGTCGTTCCGCGCGGTGACGATTGGGCCGTGCGCGGCGCAGGAAACGAGAGGATTACCTCGATCCATCCGACCCAATCCGACGCCGAGCGGGCTGCGCGGGAAATCGCGATCAACCAGCGGAGTGAGGTTGTCATTCATCGGCCGGACGGCCGCATCCGCGACAAGAACTCGTACGGGAACGATTCCTTCCCGCCCAAGGGCTGAGCAAAATGATGCCGGCCGCTTCCCCTTCCGATACTTCGCCGATCCGCCGAATCCTTTGCATCGACGGCGGCGGGATCATGGGGACGCTGCCGGCGTCTTTTCTCGCATCGCTGGAGGAAGACCTCGACCGGCCTATCGGCGAGTATTTCGATCTGATCGCGGGAACCTCGACCGGCGGCATCCTCGCGATCGGCTTGGCGATGGGAGTTCCCGCGCGGGAACTCCTTGATCTCTATGTGCGGCGCGGACCGCATATTTTCGGGCAATCAGGCGGCGTGTTGGCAAATCTCGCAGGTGGTGCGTGGCGGCGCGCCAAGCACGTCTTCGCGCCCAAGCACGATGCCGACCTGCTTCGCGCCGAACTCGTCCCGGTTCTCGGCGACAAGCGCATCGGCGAAGCCAGAACGCGGCTGGTCATCCCGGCATGGGACGCCGATCATCGCGGCGTCTACATTTTCAAGACGGCGCATCACCCGCGTCTCAAGACCGACTACAAGCGTCTTGCCGTCGATGCCGCGATGGCAACGGCCGCCGCGCCTTCTTACTACAAGCGCCACCGCACGGCGGAGGACGTGGGTCTCCTGGACGGCGGCGTATGGGCCAACAATCCGATCGCGCTGGCAGTGGTCGAGGCTATCACCCTGCTCGGCTGGCCGGCCGGCAGCCTGCGCGTGCTGAGCCTTGGCTGCGTCAATGAGGTCTACATGATCGGCGAGGCGCCGGGCTGGGGCGGCCTCGCGAGAGACGTGACGAGGTTGTTCATGGACGGGCAGTCGCACGGCGCGCTCGGCATGGCGAAATTGCTCACGGGGCATGAATACGAGCGCGAGGCCATTTTTCGCTGCTGTCCCGAGGTGCCGAAGAACTTCTTCACGCTCGATGACACCCGCAAGATCACGCAGCTCAAGGGCATGGGCGCTTCGTCCGCCCGCAAGGAGCGTCCCCGCATCGAGCCGGTTTTCCTAGCCGGGCCGGCCGAATCATTTAACCCTGTCTATACGCTGAAAGGAACCGGGTCATGAATCATATGCTCGCGGCACCTCCGCAGGCGCACGTTCTTATGCGCAAGGCCGAAATCTATTCGGTTCTCGATGAGATTTGCCGCGTGCTCGAACTGAGCGCGGCGCAGCTTGAAGCTGCACGGACGAGTTATGAGGCGGTGGCGGAATGGCTTTCCGCTTCGGACAATCCCATTCTGAAATGGATCGAGATCTACGCGCATGGCTCGGCGGGCCTCGGCACGACCGTCAGGCCCATCGGACGCGAGGATTTCGACGTTGATCTCATCTGCAAGGTGTTGCGCTTCACCGCCGACCGGCCGCCGTCGGAGCTTAAACGGATCGTCGGCGATCGCCTCAGGGAGAACGCGCGCTATGCTGGGATGCTCGAGGAGAAGAAGCGCTGCTGGCGCCTGAACTATACGCGGGAGTATCACCTTGATATTTCGCCGACGATCATCAATGTCGAGTGCGGCAATGGCGGAGAGCTGGTACCCGACAAGAAGCTGCGGGAATTCAAGCCGACGAATCCGAAGGGCTACAAGGCGCTCTTCGAGCGCCGGGCGGCGTTGATGCCGAAAGTGCGGGCGCGGAAGGCGATCATGGCCGAGGACAGCGCCGGCGTCGAGCCGTTCCCGGTGCATGGAACCGCGAAGGGCATTCTGCGGCGGACCGTCCAGTTGCTCAAGCGGCACCGCGATGTGCATTTCCAGGATGTCGTCGAGGAAGTCGCGCCGATTTCCATCATCATCACGACCCTGGCGGCGCGCTCGTATGAGTACGGCGTCAACAATTTCACCTTCGATTCCGAATTGGACGTCCTGATCGCCACGATCCGGCTGATGCCGCACTTCATCGACCAGCCTTTTGTAAACGGTCGGCGCATCTACGTCGTGGCGAACGAGACAACCATCGGCGAGAATTTCGCCGAGCGCTGGAATACCGAACCGGCACGGGCCGCCGCATTCTATGCATGGCACGCGAAGGCGCTTGCCGATTTCGAGGCCCTGCCTGACTTGGAAGGCATCGATGTCCTCGCCCGCAATCTTGGAAAGAGCCTCGGCGGCTCTGTGGTGGGGAAGGTGGTCGATGCGCGCGCCGAAGCGGTCTCCCAGGCGCGCATCGGCAAGAAGCTCTATGTCGCGTCCGCGATCGGGCTAACGCTCTCTAGCGCCGCCAATGCCACGCCGGTCCAGCCCAACACCTTCTTCGGGGACTAGGTGTTTATCCAAGGCCGCCCCGATGTGACGCCGGCGCAGCAGTATATGTTCCTGCGCGCCAACCCGATTTGCGCGGGAACGGGCCGGCTGCACGCAACAGGCTTGGTCTGGGATTATCGCGACAGGCCGACGTCCCTTAGCCGCGAATATTCCATGCGCGTTACGTTCCGGCGCGGCGAAACGCCGGACGTGTTCGTTATGACGCCTGACCTTTCGGACCTGGCGGGCGACCGGCCGCTGCCGCACGTTTATCGCGATCCCCTGCGTCTTTGTCTCACCCTGCCAGGGACGCGCGAGTGGGCGGGCACGATGCGGATCGATCAGACATTCGTGCCGTGGGCGACAATCTGGCTCTACTATTTCGAGGAGTGGCTGGTCTCGGATGACTGGAAAGGCGGCGGCGAGCACCCCGACGAAAATAAAATTGAGCAGTATAATCGCTTCGTGCGGCGGGCGGTGCGATAGTCAACCCGACCGCTCGGCTGACCGCCTCGGGACATCCTCCACGAAGATCGGTGCCCGCGTTCCCACCGCCGACGTCGTGCTATGGGCGTTAGCAAACCTTGAGCCCTTCCTCCCGGTTAAAGCCGATCTACGCGGTTGATCCAGGAGGTTTGCGGCACGCTCAACGATGTCTGCTTCTGGTATACGGGCAAGCTGATCGCTACGGCCGATATGAGGCGCAAAAAGCTGTCGTCGAGAATTGATGGGACAGAGGTCGCCTATGGGTCACCAGCGCTGGTTTTGCGATGGTCGGCTCCAGGCAGAAATCCGGTCCAGAAATTACGGCATAGAGTCAGAGTTTTGACGCTCGCCTGGGTTCCCGTCCCGCTCTCTGCGTCAGCATACCAACTGCTGCTTGCTGACTGAGATGGGTAGTCGATCCGATTCGATTTCGTCCGGCACCGTTGCATCAAATATTGCTGACCAGTTCCTTTCTGTCTCTCGTTTGGTGCCCACGGACTTCGCTGCGCCTCTTGCAATAAGCGTCTTCAGCTTCACAGTCGCTGGTTCGAAGCGAGCTTCAAGCGAAGCCATTCGTTCGGCTCGCTTGCCAAGGAGCTTCGCATTTTCTTTGGACGTAGTTTTGTCCGCGCCGGCCGCTTCGTGCTCATCCGCGATTGAGAGTGAAGCGCTGACCAATGCGTCGTCAGTCGTCGAGCTGGCCGATTCTGGTTGGCTTTCCACCGGATCGGCATAGTCAGCTGTCGTTGCCGGCACTGCAACAGGAGGTAAGTACTCGACCGACGGTACCTGCGGAACGTGCTCGATCGCATAGCGCTCGGCTCCCCTAAATGGCGACCGCTCGAAATACCTTAATCTGTCCCCATAAATCGCCCCCTGCCCTTCCGCGAGCAGCACCATCTTGTCCGCCGGCATTTGCCGAACTTCCTGCGGCATCATCAGGTCGCGCTCGCGGATCTGCTCGACCTTGGTGCGGCGATGCAGGCCCATAAGCTCGATCGTGCGCGATTCCGATTTGTAGCGGATCGTCCTTTTGCCGAGCGCGCGAGACGCGTACTCGGCCGTTGCCTGATCGTTAGCGCCGAGGATCAGTTGGTAGCCGCAGTTACCCAGCAGGGAGTGGCGGCTGGTTTCCCCATAAATCTCGTCGAGGTTTTTCAGGTCCTGGATGACGAACGCCATTTTGATATTGTAGCCGGCGACATAGGGCAGCTTGGTTGTGATCTCGGTCATTTTCTTGAGCTGACGGAACTCATCCAGCAGGAAATAGACTGGAAGCGATTTGGGATCATTCTCGAGAGTCAGGATGTCGATCGCCTGCTGAACGAAGAGGGAAAGCAGCGGCTTTAGAAGCGTGATGTCAGTGATGCTGGGCGCAAGATAGATCGAGATCGGCCGGTGCTTTACCGCCCTCAGGTCAATGTCGCTGACCGAGGTCGCTGCAACGATGCGTTCGTTTTTGAAAGGGCGGAGCGCCTTCTGGATATCGAGTAAGGCGGAAGCGGCCGCTCGTTCCGAGAGCGCGATGTAGGCGTTGAAACTCTCGAGCGTGAAACGCGACAGATAGGGCTCCTTCTCCTTGATGAACTTCATCAGCGCCTGAAGATTGACGCCGCAGTTGAAAAAAGAGTTGACCTCGCCGAGGTTGCGCCGGCCTTGGTAGAAGACGCTTTCGGTAATGTAGCTGATCGCGCCGGCCATGACCTGTTGGGCCGTTGCCTGCCAGACCGAGTTTTCGGATTCGGTGTTTTCCGGCACTAGAATGGCGGCCATATTCTGAATGTCGGTGGTCCGGTTGCCGCGGTCGGTCCGGATGAAATCGAGGGGATTATACCGGTGGGTATTTTCAGAGCCTGGCGCGAAGAGGAAGACCTGACTGCCCATTTTCCTGCGGTAGCCGGCGGTGCTCCGAAATATCTCGCCCTTCAAATCGGTGACGATCATAGAGCCTTGATGCATCAGGGCGTTTGGGATCACATAGCCGGCGCCCTTGCCGGAACGCGTCGGCCCGATGATGAGATGGTGACGATCGTCATCGACGCGCAGGAGATTGCTGCCATAGCGGCCGAAAATTTTGCCGCGCTTGCGGAACCACTTTCCCCACCGCAATGACATCGCGTCCTGAAACGCCGCATCGCCAAGGGGGTTCGAGTTGTGCTTCAGTCCAGCATAGGCAACGATGCCGGCAAGGAGAACGGCTGGGGCCATTGCGCCGAGCGCGATCTTCCGAAGTACCGGACTGCTGGCGTAGGCGAAGAACTGCTCCATCGGAGCGAATGGGTTCGTCGTGATCATCATCTCAAGGATGCGGCCGTCCCGAAACAGCAGCTGGAGCGCCAGCGCGTAGCCGAGCATCCAGGCGAGCATCGCTATCGCGAGACAGAAGACTAGATAGAAGGCTCGCAGCCAGCCGGTCATGGTTCCGCCATCGCATGGTCGCGAGAAAAGAAGATCTCAGATACACCGCGCTTGCCGCCCTCCCGCCGAAGCTGGACGACGATCGGAATCACATTCCGGATGTAGGACATCAGGTCTTGCTTCGAATAGGCCGAAGACAGGCCGGACTGCATCACCATCATGGCGAGCTGTTCATAGGCCCCGAGCGGCGTGTCGGCATGGACGGTCGACATCGAGCCGGGATGGCCGGTGTTTATCGCCCGCAGGAACGAAAAAGCTTCGGACCCCCTCACCTCTCCGACGAAAAGCCGATCGGGGCGCATCCGGAGCGACGCCTCAAGCAAATTCTGGATCGTCACACTGGCGGTTCCCTGATCGCCTTTGGAGGCGAGCAGATGGACCGCATTCGGCTGCGGCGGGAACAACTCGCGCGTGTCTTCAAGGGTCAATATTCGTTCGTGCGGATCAATGGATTTCAGGCAAGCATTGAGGAAGGTCGTCTTGCCGCTCGAGGTCCCGCCGCTGATCAGCATCGAGACGCGGTCCAGCACAGCGATCTTGATGAAGCCGTAAATATTATTTCGTCGAAGATGCTCGATCAGAGTGCGGTCGGTATCGCTCAAA
>JBGTLX010000228.1:0-4277 GCA_041743855.1 Rhizobiaceae bacterium
TTCGGGCGCCATGACTAAGCAGGAGGCTTACAAGGTCCTTGGTCTTGAAGCGGGGGCTACCGCGGCGGATATCCGCAAGGCGCACCGCCGCCTGATGCAGCGCCTGCACCCCGACCTCGGCGGGACGTCGTTCCTGGCGGCCCGGATCAACGAAGCCAAGGACGTCTTGCTCTCCAATCAACGCTGACTCTCCTTCAACCACAAACATTCCGGGAGTTGTTCCTCGTCACGCCGTTCACTGCTCAACGGCGTAGCAGTCGATTTTCTTCTTCTTCAGAGCGCCGCATGCGTTCCACGCGTCGTTCTTGGAACTGAACCCGCCGAAACGCGCGCGGTAGTAGGTCACCCCTCCCTTGTCGAAGGTGACGGTATAGCCCGATGCCTCTGCGAGGATTGCGCTCGCCTGCTTGTTGGTCCGGGCAAGAAATGCGCGAGCCTCGATCTCGCTCGGCGAGGAGGCGACCTGGATGGCCCAGCCCGAGGGCGCGACGGAAGCGGTGCTGACAGGGTCGATGTCGGCCATGCGCGCCGGGTCCGGCTCGGCATAACCCTGCTCGACTACCACGGGCTCAGGGTCGGCCGGACGCGCGATGGGCTCCGGCGCAGCAGCGAGTTCATGCATGGCGACCACCATCTCGTCCTCGGGACGAAATTCCGGGGTCGGCGCATTCTTCCTGGGCAGGATCGCGTTGGCGAGCGCCCGGAAAGGCGAGATCGAGGCTTTGGCCACCAGCGGGACGCCGCGGCGCGTCGAAGCCTTCGGCAAGTAGGTCTTGATCAAATCGGTCATGTGCTTGTCGCGCGAACCGCCGCTTTTGCCGCCCATCACGACGGCGACGATGCGCCGGTCGCCATCCGACACCGACGAAACGAGATTGAAGCCGGAGGCGCGGGTGTAGCCGGTCTTGATGCCGTCCACGCCCTTGACGCGGCCGAGCAGGCGGTTGTGGTTGCCCAGGCGCTGCTTGCCGTAGGTATAAGAACGGGTCGAGAAATAGGCGTAATATTGCGGGTAATGTTCCTTCAGCGCGATGCCGAGCGTCGCCAAGTCGCGGGCCGTCGAACGCTGGGCCGCGTTGGGCAGTCCGCTGGCGTTGCGGAAGATCGTGCCGGTCATGCCAAGCTTGCGCGCCTTCTCGGTCATCATCCGGGCAAAGCCTTCTTCCGATCCACCCAGTAGCTCCGCCACGGCAGCGGCGGCGTCATTGGCCGATTTGGTCACCAGCGAGTAGATGACGGTTTCGACGGTTACCGACCGGCCTGCCTTTACGCCCAGCTTCGTCGGCGGCTTGGCCGAGGCCTGCGCCGAGAACGGGACCTTGGTCGTCTTCTTGATCTTGCCGCTCTGCAGCGCCTCGAACACCAGATAGAGCGTCATCATCTTGGTCAGGGAAGCCGGATAGCGGGGCGCATCGGCGTTCGAGGCAAACAAGGTTTTTCCAGTGTTCGCATCGACGACGATCGCTGCATATTTCGCATTCGCCGCAGCCGGTCCGGCGGCCACGAGAGCAATCGCCATCGCGAGCAGGAGGAGAAGCGCGGACTTTACGGAAAGAACGATCGTACGAGAGACACCGGGGAATGCTGAACGCACTGTTACGCCCTTTGATTTTGAGTTTCGGCTCAGAGGCGACAAAGGTTCCGCCTCGCATGCCAAGCACAGTAGGCAGTCAGCGTTACCAATCCGTTTATGGTAGGCGGACCGTTCACTATTTTATCTGGCTTTGAATCTCTTTCTTTTCAAAGGCGCTCTGGCGCGGCGTCGGCCCGGCGCAAGCCAGATGGCTCACGATTGCGGGAAATTGCATCGTGGCTGGCGGCGAGGCATATTGTCGGCGGAAAAGAAGGGCTTAAATTACCGTGTCGGGTTCCTACATATCGCTGTCTGGCGACAAACTGAAAGCGAGGAAAGCGTTGGGTAAGTTGGGCGGGGCCGCCATCATTGAACAGGCGGTTCGGATGCAGGGCGGCGATGACAGGGACAATGGTCCAGGTCGCGGCACCGCGGTCATTACCCGAACCAAGGCCAAGACCAAGAAACCAAGCCTTTACAGGGTCTTGATTCTCAACGACGACTATACGCCGATGGAATTCGTGATCCACATTCTGGAGCGTTTCTTCCAGAAGGATCGCGAGGCCGCCACCCGCATCATGCTCCATGTTCACAATCACGGAGTGGGCGAATGCGGGGTCTATACATTTGAAGTCGCCGAGACCAAAGTGTCCCAGGTGATGGACTTCGCCCGTCAGAATCAACATCCGCTGCAATGCGTGATGGAGAAGAAATGAGGTTGTGAATGCCGGCTTTCTCACAAGGCCTGGAAAAGGCGCTGCACCAGGCGCTGACTCTCGCCAACGAACGTCACCATGAATATGCGACGCTCGAGCACCTGTTGCTCGCGCTGATCGAGGACAGCGAAGCGGCTGCCGTCATGCGCGCCTGCAACGTCGATCTCGAAGAACTGAAGCACACCGTCATCACCTACATCGACACCGAACTGGACAATCTGGTCACCGGCTACGATGAGGATTCCAAGCCCACCGCTGGTTTCCAGCGCGTCATTCAGCGCGCGGTCATCCATGTGCAGTCGTCGGGGCGCGAAGAGGTGTCGGGCGCCAATGTGCTCGTCGCGATCTTCGCCGAGCGCGAAAGCCATGCCGCCTATTTCCTGCAGGAACAGCAGATGACCCGCTACGACGCGGTCAACTACATCTCGCACGGCATCGCCAAGCGCGCCGGCTCGTCGGAGAGCCGCACGCCGCGCGGGGCCGAGGAAGAGCAGCAGGGGCCGGGCGGCGGGAACGACGCGCCGGAAGAGGGCGGCAAGAAGAAACAGCAGCAGGACGCGCTTACTGCCTATTGCGTCGATTTGAACAAGAAGGCGCGCGCCGGCAAGATCGATCCGCTAATCGGCCGCGATTCGGAGATCAACCGGACCATCCAGGTTTTGTGCCGGCGCTCCAAGAACAATCCGCTCTATGTCGGCGATCCCGGTGTCGGCAAGACCGCGATCGCCGAGGGTCTCGCCAAGCGCATCGTCGAGGGCGACGTGCCGGAAGTGCTGCAGGACGCGACCATCTTTGCGCTCGACATGGGCACGCTTTTGGCCGGCACGCGCTATCGCGGCGATTTCGAGGAGCGGCTAAAGCAGGTGGTAAAAGAACTCGAGGAGTATCCCGGCGCGGTTCTGTTCATCGACGAGATCCACACCGTGATCGGGGCAGGGGCCACGTCGGGCGGCGCCATGGATGCGTCGAACCTCTTGAAGCCGGCGCTGTCGTCCGGCGCGATCCGCTGCATCGGCTCGACCACCTACAAGGAATTCCGGCAGTTCTTCGAGAAGGACCGCGCGTTGGTGCGCCGGTTTCAGAAGATCGACGTGGCCGAGCCGACCATCGACGACGCGATCGCCATCATGAAGGGGCTGAAGCCCTATTACGAGACTTTTCATAAAGTCAAATACACCAACGAGGCCATCAAGGCGGCGGTCGAGCTTTCGGCACGCTACATCAACGACCGCAAGCTCCCGGACAAAGC
Source organism: Rhizobiaceae bacterium (assembly GCA_041743855.1). Lineage (GTDB taxonomy): Bacteria > Pseudomonadota > Alphaproteobacteria > Rhizobiales > Rhizobiaceae > JBGTLX01. The sequence goes on from JBGTLX010000228.1 coordinate 3,539, forward strand.
GATCGACGTGATAGACGAGACCGGCGCGTCGCAGATGCTGCTGCCGGAAAACAGGCGCAAGAAGACCATTGGCATCAAGGAGATCGAGGCGACCGTCGCCACCATGGCGCGCATCCCGCCGAAAACCGTTTCGGCCGACGACGAAGTGGTTCTGGCCGGTCTCGAGGTCGAGCTGCAGCGTGTGGTCTATGGCCAGGACACCGCCATCACCGCGCTGACCTCGGCCATCAAGCTTGCCCGTGCAGGCTTGCGCGAGCCGGAGAAGCCGATCGGCTCGTACCTGTTCTCGGGCCCGACCGGCGTCGGCAAGACCGAGGTCGCCAAGCAGTTGGCCGCTTCGCTCGGCGTGGAGCTCATCCGCTTCGACATGTCGGAATACATGGAGCGCCACACCGTCAGCCGCCTCATTGGCGCGCCTCCCGGCTATGTCGGTTTCGATCAGGGCGGGCTTCTGACCGACGGCGTCGACCAGCACCCGCACTGCGTGCTGCTGCTCGACGAGGTCGAAAAAGCCCATCCGGACCTGTTCAACATCCTGTTGCAGGTCATGGATCACGGCAAGCTGACCGACCACAACGGCAAGCAGATCGACTTCCGCAACGTGATCCTGATCATGACCACCAATGCGGGCGCGTCGGATGCGCAGCGCGCGGCGATCGGCTTCGGCTCGACGAAACGCGAGGGCGACGATGTGGAGGCAATCAACCGGCTGTTCACGCCGGAGTTCCGCAACCGCCTC
>JBGTLX010000229.1:0-2889 GCA_041743855.1 Rhizobiaceae bacterium
CCCATCGTCCCCAGACCGATGAGGGCGGCGCGGTTGATCATCAGGCGGCTTTCGTCGCCGACGCAATTGTAGCCGTGGCGGTCTGGAAGGCCGGGCGCGCGGCAATCGCCGCTACCCAGCGCTCCAGTTCCGCCAGCGGCGGGCGCTCGATCTTGAAATCGATGCAGCGCTTGAGGATCGGCGCGCAGGCGATGTCGGCGATGGTAAACTTTCCGAGCGCCAGAAACTCCTTGCCCTTCAGATGCCCGTCGACGATTTTTAGCTGCGCGACGAGGTCCTTGACCTGCTCCTTGTACTCCGGCGTCTGCTCTTCGGGCGACAGTTTGGCGCCCTTGAAGGCTGCCATGTAGCCCGGATTGACGGCGGCGAGCAGGAAATCCATCCAGCGCTCCACCTCGGTCTTTTCGGCGGGCGTCGCGCCGTGCAGCTTTTCGCCGCCGGAGGCTGCGAGATAGCGCAGGATCGTGTTCGATTCCCAGATCGCCGTCTCGCCGTCGACCATCGTCGGCACCTTCGATGTCGGGTTCAGCGCCTTGTATTCGGCGGTCTGCGTGTTTTCGAATTGGCGCCCATAATCCTGGCGCTCGTAGTCGGCGCCCATTTCCTCCAGCAAGAACAGAACTTTCTGGACGTTTCCGGATGTCTGGCGGCCTAAAAGCTTGTACATGTCGTCGCGTCTCCTCAATTGCGTTGGCTATCGCCTGTCGGCCGGCAGCGGCTTGTAGACGATAGCGTCCATCTCGATCTTGGTGTTGATGACGGCCTTGGCCTCAACAGTGGTTCGGGCCAGCACCGCGTCGCCTATCCCGTCAAGGAATGCGCGGTTGTAGCGGCCGAAATCGCGCGTATCTTCCAGATAGGTCGTGATCCGGACGACGTCGGACAAAGTCGCGCCCTCGTTCGCGATGATGCGCTCGATGGTTTTTAGCGTGGCGAGCGTTTCTTCCTCGATCGTGCCGCTGACCATGTTGTTGTTTTCGTCCTTGGGCACCTGCCCCGAGACGAAGATGAAGTCGCCGGCGCGCACCGCCGGATAAAAAGGCAGGTTCGGATTTTTCTTGCCGATCGCGTAGTGGCTTGCCGACTTCTTCCTACTGTCGCTCAACGCTTGCTCCTAAAGAACGCTCGTTTCGATAATATCCACGCCGCGAACGCGGTCGATCAGGTAAACGATGCCACGCTCGTCGATGGTCACGTCGTTCGATGAGGAGCGCTCGGCGCCGGCCGGCGCGTCCGGCACGAAATGCCCGACCTCCTTCGGCGCGAACGGGTCGGCGATATCGACAAGACGCAACCCCTGCGCGAACCATGCGAAAGGGATGACGGCGCCGTTGAAGCGCTCCGACGGCTGATGGCAACCAGTCATCTGCGGCTGCGGCGCGCCGTCGGGATCGAGGCCCGGCACCTGAAAGGTCGAGATGGGCAAAGGATTGGTCTCGTCGGTGATATCGTAGATCCAGGTGAAGGCCGGCGCCGAGGGCCGGAGCTTGGCGACATCCTCGTCCGCAACGATCATGATGTTGCGGCCTTTCAGCGGTTGCGGCATGGGCAGGCAGGTGTGTGTCGGATGCGCGAAGCTCGGGCTCGAATTGACATGCGCGATCGCCACCGGCTTCGACAAATCCGAAATGTCGAGAATGAACAGGCCGTGGTGCCAGTAGCTGACATAGAGCCGGTCGCCCATGCGCAGCGGATGGTGGCAGCGCGGCGTGACATAGTCATGCCAGGGATAGTCCTCCCCGCCGCCCGTCCACTGGCCCGGGATCCACCAGCGCCCGACCTCGACCGGGTTGGCCGGATCGATCAGGTCGAGGATCATGACAATATTGCCGACATAGCCGTCGGCAGTCGGCGAAATATAGGCGTAGCGACCGTCATAATCGTAACGGTGGACGCCTTTGCCGCCGGTCATCCATTTCGAGATCAGCTTGGGCTCGGCCGGTCGCGTCGTGTCGTAGATCGCCAACCCGCCGCCGAATTCGGCCGGCCCCTCGCTGCCGAAGCGCTCGTGATTGATGATCATCAGGCCGTCGTGAGCCCGCACCTTGTGCGAATGCCAGCCCGGCGGAACGTCGATGGCCGCGATCTTCCTCGGATTGCGCGGGTCGGAAATGTCAACCAGCGTCGTGCCGCTCGGTGGCCGCATGTGGCCGATGTAGAGGATATTGCCGTCGATCCAGACCTGCCCGCCGCCCGGACAGTCGATGTGGCTGATCTGCTTTGTGTTCAACGCCGAAACCAAATGCCTACGCCCCTATTCCAAAAACTCCACACAATGCCCGCGCCACGGCAGCGCCGCCGGCATTCGTCCGCAGGCCAAAGCTAGACAAGGCGAAGCAGGTCGCCCGCCTGGTTGCGGCCCCAGCGCTTGTAGAGCAGCAGAGCCTTTTGCGTCGGCGCGTCGGTCGCGCCGAAGAAGATCACCGGCTCGCTCGATGAGCCGTTGACGTGCTCGACCCACGAGCCGCCGGGGATGGCAATGGTGTCGAACTGGTTCCAGTCGTAGCGCTTGCCGTCGATCATGGAATGGCCGTTGCCGCGGAAGGGCGCCAGCAACAGGCTGGCCGTCTCGCGCTGCGGCAGCGTCTTTTCGCCCGGGCGCAGCATCTGCACATAGAAATTGATGGTGTGGAAAACCGGTCCGCCGGTGGTCGGATCGACATAGTCGATGACGATGCCTTCATGCGGGTCGCCGTCCCAATCCTTGTGCGCGTCGAGCACGGCTTCCATCTTTTCCCAACGATAGACATACATGGGCGACGACAGCCCGCCGCCGCGCTTGTGGTCGACGAAGCGCGGCATCAGGCCACCCTCGCCATAGATACGCTGCGAATAATCGCCCGGGAAGCGCGCCGTCTGGACCTTCTTCTCGACTTCCCTGCCGTCCAC
>JBGTLX010000230.1:0-29227 GCA_041743855.1 Rhizobiaceae bacterium
GTCGGCAGCAACACCGCCGGAGGAACCGCGATATCCATGCCGTTGATTCGGCTCGCGCGGGAGGCGATGGGCGCCACCGCGCCGGCAACCGTCACTGGCCCGAACGCCAGGATTTCCGGCATGCCGCGCACAGGCAGCGCCAGCGATAGCGAGATCGCTTCGTTGCCGATGTGCACGATCCGGCTCATCCCTTGGTCGCCCCAAGCGTCAGGCCGGCGATGAAATGCTTCTGCATCAGGAAGAACATGATGACGGGAGGAAGTGCCGCCACGATCGAGCCCGCCGACACCAGGTGCCAGGCCGCGATCCACTGGCCGTTGAGCGAATAGAGCCCGGCGGTAACCGGCATGGCATGCTGGCCCTGCACCAGAACCGTCGCCCAGAAATAATCGTTCCAGATGAAGGTGAAGATCAGCACGGCGAGCGCCGCGATCGCCGGCCGCATCAGCGGCAGCACGATGTAGCGGAAAATCTTCCATTCCGACACCCCTTCGACGCGGGCCGACTCGATCAGCGCGAAGGGCAGCGCCTTGATAAAGTTGCGCATGAACAGGGTGCAGAAGCCGGTCTGGAAGGCGACGTGGAACAGCACCAGACCGAGCGTCGTGTCGTAGATGCCGGCCCTGAGCGTCAGATCGCGCACCGGCACCATCAGGATCTGGAACGGGATGAAATTTCCAGCCACAAACATAAAGAAGACGGCGAGGTTGCTCTTGAACTTGTAAACCGCGAGCGCGAAGCCCGTGAGGCACGACAGCGCGACCGCGCCGATGACGGTCGGGATTGTCACCTTGAACGAATTCAGGATGTACCAACCGATCGGCGAATCCCTGAACACAGCCGTGTAGTTCTCGACCCCGGCAAAGCTCGACGGGATGCCGAAATAATTTCCGGCGGCAAGGTCGCCCGACGGCCTGACCGAGGTGATCGCCACGCCGATCAGCGGCAGCAGCCAGAGGATCAGCGCCACCGGCAGGATGACATTGTAGCCGGTGCGCACCCAGGGCTGCGCCTTGGCGATGGGGGTCGGGAACATGGGCTCAGTCCTCCGTCTTGGCTGGGCTCAAGCCCTTCCGGGTCGCGGTCGGGAGCTTCGCCCGGATCAGTTCGTAGGACGCGACGATGCGGCGTTGCAGGTCTTCCGAGTCTTCCGGCAGCCGCACCCAGCTCTTGTGGAAGTAAGGCGCGTGCAGCGCCGCGCCGACCTGCTTCAGCATTTCGGCGGTTTCCACGTCGGCGCATTTGACCGACACGCCCTCGGCAACCGCTCCGATGCAGGCGAACATCTTGCCGCCGACCTTCCACGCGTCGTGGCCACCGCCCCATGGATCGGAAACTTCGGCGCCCGGAAGATCCCGGCAGATCGCGGCGACGCGCATGCGGAAATCACCGGTCATCTCAGCCCCCCGACCGCTCGTTTCGAAGCATGCGGACGATGAAGAAGGTGATGAAGATCATCATGATGGCGAACAGAACGACGGCGATCGCCGCGCCATAGCCCATGCGGTAGCCGTATTCCGACAGAGCCTGCTCATACATGTAGAAGGACAGGACGCGGCTCGAGCCGTAGGGCCCGCCGTCGGTCATGATCGACACCAGGTCGAAGGAGCGTAGCGCGCCGATGACGGTGACGACGACGGCGATGAAGGTGGCGGGACCGAGCTGCGGGATGACAATGTTCCACAGCATCGACCAGCCGCGCGCGCCGTCCATGCGCGCCGCCTCGACCTGTTCAGGATTGATGTTGTTGAGGCCGGTCAGGTACAGGATCATGCAATAGGCGACCTGCGGCCAGAGTCCCGCCGCGATGATGCCATAGGTGACGAAACGCTCGTCGGCGAGGATCGCAAAGTTGGAGCCGGTCAGCGTGTTGATCAGGTTCGACAGGAGACCGAAATTCGGCGCGTAGAACCAGGTGAAGATGAGGCCGACCACGACCTGGCTGATGACGAACGGGAAGAAGAAGAGCGACTTGTAGAGCCTGATGCCGGTGACGGTCTGGTTGAGGAACAGCGCGACCCCAAGCCCGGCCGGCACCGCCAGAAGATAGAGCACCAGCCACAATATGTTGTTCTTCAGCGAGGTGTAGAACGCCTCGTCGTCGAGCAGCTCGATATAGTTGCCAACGCCGATCCAGACTTTCGGGCTGAGGCCATCCCAGTCGTGAAAGCTGATCCATACGGACTGGACGATCGGAATGATCACATAGATCAGGAAGAAAAGCAGGCCGGGCGCCAGGAAAAGCCATGGCGCCAGCCTTTGCTGGTTGCGCTTCCAGAACCCGCCGGCGGCGTTCAGCCGGACCGAGGAATCGACGGCGACAGTCGTCATGACACGAACTCCGCGCGAGAGGGCAGGCCGGCGCTTCCGCGTTGCGTGGGCGCCCCGGCCGGTGAAGCGGCCCGCCCGGCAGGGCAGGCCGCGTCGGGCGTTACTGGTAGATTTTCTGCCGCGCCTTTTCGAGCCGCTCGAGGATGCGGTCGGCATCGTCCGGCTTGACCATGAATTCCTGAAAACCTTCCATGCCGGCCTTGGCCATCTCGGCCGGCGCATCGCGATCGTAGAACTGCGCCAGACCATAGGCGCCCGAGAGCATGGTGAAGCCCGCTTCGAGGAACGTGTCGGACGGTTTTGTCGCCTGATTGTTGACGGGCAGCTGGCCGAGCGTCGCGTTCATCTTGGTCTGGGCCTCGGGGGAAGCGAGGTAGGCGAGGAATTTCTTAGCGTCCTCCTTGTTCTTGGCCCCCGACGGGATGTGGAACGTGTCGGTCGGCGCATCCTCGGCCATCGGCAGCCCGGCGGTGATCTCCGGAAACTGCATGAAGCCGATCTGATCCTCCGTCAGCCCGCCATCCTTCATCGGAGCGACGGCGAAATTGCCCATCAGATACATCGCGGCGTTGCCCTGGATGAACTGCGGCAAGGCGTCCTGCCAGTCGAGAGCGGCGTGGTTCTCGAGGAAATAGCCGGGCTTCACCAGTTCGCCCCACTTCTCGAACACAGCCTTCACCTTGGGGTCGGTGTAAGGCACCTTGCCGGCGGTGAGATCCATGTGGAACTCGTAGCCGTTGACGCGCAGGTCGAGATAATCGAACCAGCCGCCGGTCGGCCACAACGCCTTCGTGCCGATGGCGAAGGGCGTGACGCCTGCCGTCTTGAGCGTTTCGCAGGCTGCGATCAACTCGGCCCAGTTTTTGGGCGGATTGATGCTGTTGGCCGCGAAGATGTCCTTCCGGTAGTATATGCCCCACTGGTAGTAGGTGTAGGGCACGCCCCATTTCTTGCCGTCCATGGTCAGCGCCGAGGCGGCGGACTTAAGCTGGTCGTTGAGACCGTTGGCCTCCCAGACATCGTCGACCGGCTCGAACAGGCCGGCCTTGACGAAGGGGGACATGCGGTTGCCGGCATACCACGCGGCCACATCGGGCGCATCCGCGGTCAGGAAGTTGCGGATCGCCGATTTATATCCTTCGTGGTCGAAATTATTCCATTTGACCGTGATGTCGGGATTGGCGACCTGGAAGTCGGCGATCAATTCTTCCATCGCCTTTTTCGGCGCAGGGTCCGACTGGTCCGAATTGAGGATGATCTCGCCGGCCAGAGCCGCCGAATTCGTCAACGCGTAGCCGAGCGCAAGCCCGGCGAGGCTTCTCGTAAATCTCATCATTTCCTCCCTAAGGCCGCACCGTCGCGATGCCGGCCGGTTGTCACGCGCCGGTTTCTGACGGCCAATCGCGTGATTGTGTTGACGATGCGCCCGAAAGCCGTAGGCTTCTACCTTCTTTGCCGGCAAGAATTCCGGTTTTCTAAGCTTTGCGTCAAGCCAGATGGACAAAACGGCCACGCGTGCGCACCCCGACGAAAGCGTCCCGGTCCACCCCGACCTGGCGCCCGGCCATCCTCTCGTGGTCTTCGGGGACCATCGTTTCTGCGCCGGCGAGTCGCTCAGCGTGATGCGCATGCAGGGGCCGCACATGCACAGCCAGATCGAGCTCAATCTGGTGCTCGAAGGCTCGATGACCTACTGGTTCGACGGACGCGAATTAACCGTTTCGGCCGGCCGTCTGGTGCTGTTCTGGGGCATGATCCCGCATCAGGTCACCGACCTGGCGGATCTTACGCGGTTCGTCTGCCTCTATGTTCCGATGTCAGTGTTCCTGGGGCTGCCGAGCCTCAGCCGGTTTCGCGACGCGGTGTTTCGCGGCGCCATGATCGAGGCGATGGACATAAAGCCTTTCGACCGAGACATCTTTCTGCGCTGGCGAGAGGAGCTTCTGTCGGGCGACGAAGCGCTCGAACAGATTGTCCGCGACGAGCTTTCCGCCCGCGTGCGCCGCCTGGACAGGGAGGGCTGGCGCGATCTGAGGGAAGTGGGCGCGGCCATGCGCGGGGCAAGCCATGCAGACAGCGAGCGCATCCTGCATGTCGAGCGCATGGCGCGCTATATCGGCGAACATGCGATCGAGGACATATCCGCGGACGACGTGGCCCGCGCCTCGGGCCTGCACCCGAATTACGCGATGATGATTTTCAAGCGCGCGGTCGGCCTCACCATCACGCAGTCGATCGTGCGCCAGCGACTGGACACCGCGCAGTCGCTGCTGATCGCAACCGACATGCCAATTGCCGCAATCGCGTTCGAATCAGGTTTCGGCTCGCTATCGCGGTTTTATGAGGCCTTCGGAGAGCGGTTTGCAGCTCGACCAAATCAGTTCCGCAAACGGTTGTCTCGCCAACCAATACAGACTTAGTGGTTCCGCTCTGTCTCGGATTTCTGGCGATTCGACAAGCTGGCGTGAGGTCAAATTCTGATTTGGCGGGCAGGGGGCCGGGTGCGCTGGTCCGGCCCCGGGATAGTTCAGGCGGGAAGCGCGCCGGATTTTTTGGCGGTCCATGTCGCGATGTAGTCCATCAGGCCCGGGTTCAGGCAATCGTAAGGTTCGATCCCGATCTCCCTGATGCGCGCGCGGATGCCGTCCACGCGGCTGGGATCGACGCCCGACTCGATGATTGAGGAAACGAAGGCGGCAAAGCCTGGAGGTGACCAGCCGTCCTCGACGAAGCGTTCTGGATGGATGAAATCGAGCCCCTTGAATGGATGATCGCGTTCGACCGGACCGTACATATGCACTCCGCACTCGGTGCAGGCATGGCGTTGGATCAGGGCGCTTGCATCGACCACTTTCAGCTTGTCGCCGTTCTCCGCGACGGTGACGTTTTCGTGCGGAACCACGGCTACCACCGAGAACGTCGCGCCGTCCGGCTTCCAGCATTTGGTGCAGCCGCAGGCGTGGTTGTGGGCAATCTGCCCCTTGATCTTGATCTTCACGGTTCGGTTCGTGCAGGCGCAGGACAATGTGCCTCCGGCAAAAGCGGCGCTTTCCTTGGGCAGTCCGTTGTCGATTTTCGGGTGCAGTTTTTCCGGCATTTTCTTCCTCCCTTGGTTAGAACCCGTGCAACGTCAGTCGCTGGCCCTTCGGTCGGCGGCTTTTCCTCCTCAGTAGATCACCACGCCCCGAATGCTCTCGCCCCGGTGCATCAGGTCGAAACCCGTGTTGATGTCGTCGAGCGGCATCGTGTGGGTGATCATCGGGTCGATCTGGATTTTGCCGTTCATGTACCAGTCGACGATCTTCGGCACGTCGGTGCGGCCGCGCGCGCCGCCGAAGGCGGTGCCCATCCAAGTGCGTCCGGTGACCAGTTGGAACGGCCGCGTCGAGATTTCCTGGCCCGCGCCAGCGACCCCGATGATAACCGATTTGCCCCAGCCTCTGTGTGACGATTCAAGCGCTTGGCGCATGACCTTCGTGTTTCCGGTGCAGTCGAACGTGTAGTCCGCCCCGCCGATCTGGTCGGCGCCGCGTTTGGTCATGTTGACGAGGTGGGGAACAATGTCGCCGTCTATCTCTGCCGGATTGACGAAGTGCGTCATGCCGAACTTTTCGCCCCATTCCTTGCGGCCGGGATTGATGTCGACGCCGATGATCATGTCCGCGCCGCCCAGACGCAGGCCCTGGATAACGTTGAGCCCGATGCCGCCCAGCCCGAAAACGATTGCGGTTGCGCCGATCTCCACCTTGGCCGTGTTGATGACCGCGCCGATGCCGGTGGTCACGCCGCAGCCAATGTAGCAGATCTTGTCGAAGGGCGCGTCCGGATTGACCTTGGCCACCGCGATCTCGGGCAGCACCGTGAAATTCGAGAAGGTCGAGCAGCCCATATAGTGAAAAATCTTGTCCTTGCCGATCGAGAAGCGCGACGATCCGTCCGGCATCACGCCTTGCCCCTGCGTAGCGCGGATCGCCGTGCAGAGATTGGTCTTGCGCGACAGGCAGGACGGGCAGGACCGGCATTCCGGCGTATACAGCGGGATGACGTGGTCGCCCTTTTTGACGCTGGTGACGCCCGGCCCCACATCGACGACGACGCCGGCACCCTCATGACCCAGGATGGCCGGAAAGATGCCTTCCGGATCGGCCCCAGACAGCGTGAACTCGTCGGTGTGGCAAATGCCCGTCGCCTTGATCTCGACCAAAACCTCGCCGGCGCGCGGACCTTCGAGGTCGACCTCCATGATCTCCAGCGGCTTGCCGGCTCCAACAGCAACGGCAGCGCGCGTTTTCATGTCAATATCCCCTCGCTAAATTGTGAAGCTCATGCCTTGGGAAGATTTTGGCACCCTTTAAAACAGTTGGCTCTCTGCCGTAAGGCCGACAGTGCTAATTTGTGCAATGTTAACCCGCAACACCAACTTCCTATCGGCTTCAGCGTTTGCGGAAAACCTGCCCTCAGCCTTTCACTTAGCGAGGGCTATCTCCTAGCCATCCCCTAGGTACCTTAGCTGGCGAACGGATAGTGATTCAATACCGGTTCGGCGGGCTTGGACCACGGCAGGTTCCAGCCAAGGATCGTCAAGTGGGAACGCGTGCTACGAGATCGCCTCCCGTACCTTATCTCCAAGGACAATCAGAGCGTCGAGTATATACCGGTAATCGGGAAGTTAACCAGCCGAAATTCAACATCAATCTGCAGAAAACGCGTCTGCTTACCTGGCTCCCAAGTCAGCAGCGTGTTCAGTACGTGCTCGACCCGCCGCTGGCCGGCATTTTGGTCATTTAATCAGTTTCTCCAAACGAGAAGACAATACGTTGCGGTAGAGATAGTCGATGCCCCTACGCCAGGATTCGTCGGTATTCCCCCGCAGATCAACACTGGCGACCGTCACTCGCTTCGAAGTCGCGGCTTCATGCACATAGACGTTGATGTTGAGGATCAGTTCGGAAACTTTCTGCACCGTTCCGGTAAAAGCATACTCGGCGCCGATTTCGCGGGCAAAGCCGTCCGCGCAATTTCCGCAGAACTGGAGATTGGCAGCCGCTGCCTTTTTGGCAACGGGCGCGGTGTCGATCAATTCGAACCGGCCAGACTTGCCGAGGTGGTGGCGCAGACGTTCGCCAATCATGCGCAGGCGCATTTGTTCGGCTTCGTTTTGCTGAGGAGCGCCGGGGACGACATTGCTGCGGATGATTTCAAATTCGAAGACCGCGGCTTTTTCGGCCGCCATCGCATGGCTCTCGGAGAGACACGAAAGTAAAGCCGCCGCAAAAAGTTGACTTGCAGGGTTTGATAAATATTTCGGGTCAGCTAAGGTCATGGTGGGCACCTCGAAGTTGCGCCGGGCCGACAACGATCGGATTTTAGCGCAACAGGATGGGTTTGTATCGATGACGAGCGCGGTGCCCGGCACTCTCGCGGCCATTCTCTGGTTTTTTCCCTTGATCGTCAATTTTTCGGACGCTGCCGCTCAGGAGGCACCTCGACCGCAGGTCCAGCGGCCGGAAAAGCAGGAAAAGAAGATAGCCGAGATAAGGATCGGTTATCTCCGCACCTATGCGCCGCAGCTTGCACTCTCCATTCTCGACGTTCCGCCGCGTGACGAAGGCGTTGCCGGCGCGGAAGTCGCCATCGGCGACAACAATACGACCGGCGCATTCCTCGGACAGAAATTCACCCTCGATGTCACCGAGGTCGAACCGTACGCCGATGTCGTTGCGGTCTTCAGCGAGATGGTCGCGAAAGGCGATCGCTATGTTCTGACCGACATTTCGGCAAAACAATTGCTGTCGATCGCCGACATCGCCCGCGACAATGGCATGCTGCTCTTCAATGTCGGCGCCACCGACGACATATTGCGCGAGGAAGAATGCCGGACGAATGTCTTCCACACCGCGCCGACGCGGACCATGCTGGCAGACGGACTGGCGCAGTATCTGGTCTGGAAGCAGTGGCGCAAATGGGTGTTGGTCTACGGTTCGCACGAGCCTGACCACCTTTTCGCCGAGGCCCTGCGTCGTGCAGCAACCCGTTTCGGCGGCGAAATCGTTGCGGAAAAACTGTTCCCGGATACCGGCACGGCGCGTCGGACCGATTCGGGCGTCGTCCAGATCCAGCGGCAGATGCCGGTCTTCACCCAGGATCTGCCCGAACATGACGTGTTGCTGGTCGCCGACGAGAGCGAGGTTTTCGGAACCTATGTGCCGTTCCGCACCTGGATTCCGCGGCCGGTTGCCGGCACTGCTGGTCTCATCCCGTCCGCTTGGCATCCGGCCAGTGAGCAGTGGGGCGGCACGCAGATCCAGAATCGGTTCGCCAAGGCAAACGGCCGGCGCATGCTTTCCAAGGACATGGCCGCGTGGACGGCGACCAGAATCATCGGCGACGCCGCTACGCGGACGCAAAGCGCCGATCCGGAAAAGCTTGACGAATTCATTCGCGCCGATGATTTTTCGATCGCCGCCTTCAAGGGGCAGAAACTGACTTTTCGCAAATGGAACTGGCAATTGCGCCAGCCGATTTTCCTCGGCGACGGACGATCCGTCGTATCGACATCGCCTCAGGAAGGGTTCCTGCACCAATTTTCCGAGCTGGACACGCTCGGGATCGACGAACCGGAGACGAAATGCCTCTTTGAGTGAACAAGCCCGAAGCGAACCGGGAGGAGTGGTAATGGGAAGACGACTGACATTTCTGGCCGCCGCCGTGGCCGCGGGCTTCATGGCCAGCCCGGCGTCGGCCTTTACGGTCTATGTCTCCAACGAAAAGGACAATACGGTCAGCGTCGTCGATTCGACCACAATGGAGGTCGTCAAGACGATCGCTGTCGGCCAGCGGCCTCGCGGCATCACCATCTCGCATGACGGCAAATTGATCTATCTCTGCGCCAGCGACGATGACACGATCGAGATCATCGACACTGCAACGCATGAGATTGTCGGGTCGCTTCCGTCGGGTCCGGACCCCGAGCTTTTTGTTCTCTCCCCAGACGGCAAGACGCTCTACGTCGCCAACGAGGACGACAATCTGGTCACCGTCATCGACCTCGATAGCAAGAAGGTTCTTGCCGAGGTGCCTGTCGGCGTCGAACCCGAAGGCATGGGCATCAGCCCCGATGGCACGGTCATGGTCAACACCTCGGAAACGACGAACATGGCCCACTTCATCGACACGTCCAGCCACGAAATCACCGACAACGTGCTGGTCGATTCGCGCCCGCGATTTGCCGAATTCAAGCCCGACGGTTCCGAAGTCTGGGTCAGCGCCGAGATCGGCGGCACGGTCTCGGTCATCGACAATGCAAGCCGGGAGGTAAAGCACAAGATCATCTTCGAAATTCCGGGCCTGCGTTCGGAATCGATCCAGCCGGTCGGTGTGCGCATCACCGCCGACGGCAAGAAAGCCTATGTCGCCCTCGGACCCGCCAACCGCGTCGCGGTGGTGAATGCTGAAACCTACGAGGTCGAGAAATACGTGCTCGTGGGCCAGCGTGTGTGGCAACTCGCCTTTACCCCCGACCAGAAGACGATCATCAGCACAAACGGCGTCTCGAACGACATCACCTTCATCGATGTAGAGACCGACGAACCGATCCAGTCGGTCACTGTCGGTGCGCTGCCATGGGGTGTTGTCGTGTCGCCAAATTGACGGTGCGTAGCGGAAAACCATCAGGCAATCGAGAGGGAAGGCAATGAGGAAATATCGTGCGATCGCTTTCGCCGCGTTTATCGGAACGGCGCTAACGGCTTCCCATGGCTGGGCGCAAGAAACTGACGACGATGATGACGACGAGCCGAAAATCACCCGCGCCAGCCAGGATGTGCCGGAACTGGTTCTCGGTTCGGCAGCAGACAGTTTCACAGTCAATCAGAAGGATTTCGAGCTCATCGCCGGACAAGGCTATCGCTGGAAGATTACCTCGGCCGCCAGCCTCGAATACAAATTTCACACCGATCTTTTCCGCAATGTCTGGATGAACCAGATCGTCATCAACGATCTCGAACTCCATATGAACGGCGCACCGGCCTGGCTTGAATTCGACGCGGAAGGAACGATGCAGGTGCAGTTCACCACCGTGCGTCCGGGCATCTACACATGGTCTGTTCCCGATCTCGCCGACAAGGGCATGACAGGAACGATCACCATCAAATAATACCGCTAGAGTGGCTCGCTTCAAATCAGAATCGCCGCGCCGCTCTATCTCGTTGTTGTCGCATCGGATTTACCCGAAAACCGCTTCACACTTTTCGGTCCGATGCTTTAGCCTGCCGGGAGCGATATGTATTTTGCAGGGCCAAAGAGGAACAGGCGGTTTGCAGCGTGTAAAGGCAGATGACGGCGCAAATGGCGTGGCTGCTCTCGACGTATCGGCGGTCAGCCATTCCTATGGCCCGAAGCGCGCCCTGTCGGATGTCACCTTCTCGGTCGCGCCGAGAAGCTTTACCGTCCTGCTCGGACTGAACGGAGCCGGCAAGACAACGCTGTTCTCGCTGATCAGCAACCTCTACAACACGCGCCATGGCTCGATCCGCATCTTCGGCCACGACATCAGCCTGGAGCCGGGCGAGGCGCTACGGCGTCTGGGGATCGTGTTTCAGGCCCGCACGCTCGACCTCGATCTCACCGTCTACCAGAACCTTTCTTATCATGCGTCGCTGCACGGCATCGGCTCAGCCGAGGCCCGGCAGCGCATCGACGTGTTGCTTGAGCAGGTCGAAATAAACGACCGCTTACACGACAAGGCGCGCAGCCTGTCAGGCGGGCAGATGCGGCGCATCGAAATCGCGCGAGCGCTGTTGCATCGCCCGCCTCTGCTGCTGCTCGATGAAGCGACGGTCGGGCTCGACATCCAGTCGCGAGCCGCCATTCTCGGGGCCATTCGCAAGCTGGTGGAGACCGAAAGCATCAGTGTCTTCTGGGCGACACACCTGATCGACGAGGTCGAAGATGGCGACCAAGTCGTTGTGCTGGACAAGGGCAATCTTCTCGCAGATGGCAAGGTCGCCGAGGTTGTCCGGTCCGCCGGCGCGAAAACCATTCGCGAGGCGTTTTCCAAATTGAGCGGCATCGATGGCACAGGTGCGGCGGGAGCGTCGTCATGAACACGCGGTCACCCGCGAAAGCAACCGGCGCCAGTATCGCTCCGATGCAGTCTAAAGCCTTCGGAATTCGCCATTATCTTGTTTGCCTGAAGGGCATTCTCGTCCGCGAAGGCTTGCGTTTTCTCAACCAGCGCGAGCGCTTCATCTCCTCGCTGGTTCGGCCCTTGCTCTGGCTCTTTATCTTCGCCGCCGGCTTTCGCCAAGTACTCGGGGTTTCGATCATTCCGCCCTACAAGACCTATGTTCTCTACGAGGTCTACATCACGCCCGGGCTGTGCGGCATGATCCTGCTCTTCAGCGGCATGCAGTCCTCCCTGTCGATGGTCTATGACCGGGAGATGGGAAATATGCGCACCCTGCTGGTCAGCCCCTTCCCGCGCTGGTTCCTTTTGGTCTCGAAGCTGCTGGCCGGCGTCACGGTCTCGATTGCGCAGGTCTATGTGTTCCTGGGCATCGCCTGGTTCTGGGGCATAAAGGCGCCCCCTGTTGGCTATCTCTTCGTGCTCCCGGCATTGTTCCTGTCGGGCATCATGCTGTGCGCCCTCGGCATGCTTCTTTCCTCGATGATCAAGCAGTTGGAGAATTTCTCGGGCATCATGAATTTCGTGATCTTTCCGATGTATTTCGCTTCGCCGGCGCTCTATCCGCTCTGGCGTATCCAGGAATCCAGCCCTCTCCTCTACAAGATCTGCCTCGCCAACCCGTTCACCTATGCGGTCGAACTGATCCGCTTCGCCTTCTACGGACAGGTGGACTGGCTTTCGCTTGGCGTGGTTTCGGGATTTTCGATCCTGTTTCTTGGCGGCGCCATCATTGCCTATGACCCTTCGCGCGGGTTGATGAACCGCAAACAGGATCCGGGAGGAAACGCCTGATGCAACGAATAATCCGGGCGCTCGCCACCGCTCTGTCCATCTTCGTCGCGACGCCCGCCCTGAGCGCCCAGAACCTCGATCCGGATTGGCCCTGCATTCAGCGCAAGGTTCCCGAACTGTCGCTGGGCCAGATATGGAATGGACCCGAACTGCCGCAATCGGCTGCGGACTGGTCCATGGATCCTGGCATTTCCGCCCTGGTGCAGGAACTGGCCGCCCGGCGCGTACCGATCGCCGACGCGCAAGAGAAGATCCGCGAGTTTGCCGCGAGCCTGCCTGACGATCAGGCGATTGCCCGGATGACGATGCTGGTTCAGGGGCTGTTCGACCACATGAACGGCGAGCGGTCACACGTCATCGTCGGGATCGCGCGCTACGCCCGCAGGCAGATCGAGATGGCTTCGCTATTGCGAAAAGAAGCCTCGGAGGTCGATGCGCTGCGCGCCAAGCCAAATGCGGATGCGAACGAGGTCGCCCTGCGCACCGATCGCCTGACCTGGCAAACGCGGGTTTTTGAGGAACGGGTGCAGTCGCTGAGCTATGTTTGCGAAGTGCCGACGCTGATCGAGCAAAGGCTTTATGCGCTCGCCAAGACGATTTCCGAATCGCTCGCGAAGAAGTAATCTGTCCCAAGGCTCACACTTCAAGCCGCTTTGACGAGGCGACCACCTTCCACGTCCCATGCGATCGTGTCCGCCGAGATGAAAGCGATAACGAGCCCGCCATCACGCTGGCTTGATCGTTTCGTTCTCATCTGCGACAGCATGATTGGCTTGGCCTCGGCCGTGCACGGCGGCAGGGACGCCAATCCCAACACGCCAGCCGCACGGTGGCTTCCGGCGGTTGGCAATTCCTGTCAGTTATTGCCGGGAAACTGTTTCAGATAAGCGATCACATTGGCGATCTCATCGTCCTTTTTCAAACCGACGAATGCCATTTTCGTGCCTTTGACCATTGCTTTGGGATCTTGGAGATATTCCGTCAGCTTGGCGTCGTCCCAGACAAGGCCACCCGCGCCGGCTTCGACCATTGCGGGCGAGAATTTGAAACCCTCATGGGTTCCGGCAGTCCTGCCGACGATGCCCAGAAGCGAGGGACCGACCTTGTTCTTGTCCGCGTCGGCGACGTGACAGGCCTTGCATTTGGCGAAGACCTTTTCGCCGGCGGCGACATCCTGTGCCTGGGATTGACCCACGGACAAGACCGCAACGGACACGGCAGCGAAAAGTGCGATGGAGCGCATGGCATTTCCTCATATGTCATCAAGTGCCCTAGACGATTGACGCACGCCGGCGATTGGACCCACGCACAGTTTTTGTGCGGGCTCGCGAGTTATCCAGTCATCGTTGGCAGAACTGCGGCCACCGCTTCCCGCAACAAGCTAGACCGCGATCAACTGAAGTCAACATTGAAGGCCCTGCTTTCAAGCATGCGTGTATCGAAAAGTTGCGGGTGGTCACGCCTTGCCTAATTATTGACGCCTATGCACCGAACGCGTAGCCTCAATTCAGTCGGTTTCCTATTCGGATACCTTGGGAAATCTGCAATCGATAGGCCTGATCCGCAGCTGCATGTGGAGACCGACGGCGGCGTTGCAGGAGGCGTGATGAGAGGCGTTGAATGGATCTGGTAGATCTGGTGCTGACGGTTTGCCTTGTCGCGAACCCTGACAATTGCCGGCATGAACATCTCTATTTTGAGAGCCGAGGCTCCTTGATGCAATGCGTTATTCTCGCGCCGAGCGAGATTGCGAAATGGTCCGGAGACCATCCGGCTCTCAAAGTGGTTCGATGGAAATGTGCATTTCCGGAAAAGGGACAAATGATCTGAGCCAGCGGTCGAGGAGTTTGTCCCTGGGAGGAAACGTCATGAAAATATCAAGGCGCGCCCTTTGCAAACGCGATCACGGCATCGACCTGCCCACGGCCAGCGAGATCGTCTTCGGCGCGCCGCCCCTGCTCTCCGAAAAGGCCAAGGCCGGCGAACTCGATGCGGTGCTTAACTTCTGGCATTTTTGCGCCAGGCTGGAGGCGAATGGCTTCCGCCGCCTGATCGGCGCTAACGAAGCAGCCACAGCACTCGGTGCATCCGGTGCGGTGTCCGCGTTGGGCTATGTTTTCCACGACAAATGGGCACGCGAAAATTCCGCCGCTGCATTGGGCTTCGTGAGGGCTAGCGCGGACGCCAAAAAAAAGCTGGCAGAATCCAATGACGAGTGGCAGCGATTGGCGCCAGTCGTCCGGGCCGAGGGCAAGGAACTGGAAAAACTGCGCGACCGCTATCGCGAAGGCATCCCGAACCGGCCGATCGTCGAAGAGGAGGCTGACGCCGGCAAGCTCTACCGAGTTCTCGCGGAGATCGGTGGAGAAAAGCTTGTCGGCGCGGCCACCGAGATGGCGCCCGGCACGTTCTGGGCCGAACTGAAATAATGATCGCGCAAAGCATCGGCTCTGATGACCGGACCGGCGGGGGCGGGAATGCGCCGGGAGGTTCCCGCCTGCTGGCCGCTCTCGTGCCGGCAGCGACGGTCACGGCGTCCCTGTTGGGGCTGGATGAACCGTTCGTCTCGCTCGACGAACAGACCGCCGAACGCCTGCGCCATTTGCTCATGACGGTCTGGTCCGCGCGGCCAACGACGGCGTTGATGGTAACCCACAATTTGCGCGAAGCGCTGATGCTGTCGGACCGCATCATCGTGCTTTCGCCGCGGCCGGCTCACGTGCTTGGCGTTTTCGATGTCCGGCAGCCGCGTCAATACCGCAACCCACAAGTGATGAGAGATCTCCAACGGTCGTTCCACAAAAAGTTTCCGGGCGGTCTGATGGGGTCGCCGTTGCGGAATGTCGGAGAAGCCATGTCGACCGATCCTGCCAGGCGGCAGTTCGTCAAAGGTTTTGCCTGCACGGTTGCAGGCGCCGCGATGCCGCTCTGCGGATGCGGGCGCGCCTTTGCTACAATGATCGCAAAAGAATTGCCTCTGAAGAAAATTGCCGATGGCGTCTTCGCTTTCGGCGGTGTGCATGAATTGATGACCGAGACCAATGGCGGCGCCATCTGCAATCTCGGCGTCGTCGTCGGGGCCGACGCCGCCGCCGTCATCGATAGCGGCGGCAGCATTCCGCAAGCCCGCGCACTGATCGCGGCCATCCGAAAGGCCACCGACAGACCGGTTCGTTACCTGATCAACACCCACATGCATCCCGATCACATATTCGGCAATGCCGCCTTCAGGGATATAGGCGCGACCATCGCCGGCCACCGCAATTTGCCGCGGGCGCTTGCCGCGCGGGGCGAATTCTACCTCTCCAGCTACCGTGGCCAGATCGGCGACGAATTGATGAAGGGCGTTGAGATCGTTCCGCCGGCGCTGTTGGTGGATGACCGTCTCGACCTTGATCTCGGCGGGCGCACTCTGGAATTGCGGGCATGGAAGCCCGCACATACGGACAACGATCTGACAGCCTACGACCCGGCCACGCGGACGCTCTTTGCCGGCGACCTCGTATTCATGGAACACCTGCCCACCATGGACGGGTCGCTGCTGGGGTGGCTGCGCCAGATGGACGAACTTGCCGCGATTGGCGCTGCCCGCGTCGTCCCGGGGCATGGACCGGTTCCGGCTGACTGGCCGGAAGCGCTTGAAGATGAACGGCGCTACTTCGCGGTCCTAGCGGGCGACATCCGAAAGTCGATCGCCGATGGCCAGCCTCTGAGCGAGGCGGTCAAGTCCGCCGGCCAAAGTGAAAGCGGCAATTGGACATTGTTCGACCAGTTCAACGAACGCAACGCCACTGCCGCCTTTGCCGAGCTGGAATGGGAATAGGCATCCTTTGGGCGCAATCGTCCTTCGCACGAACAAGTGAGAAGACGCCAGTTTGCCAGGGGGCCTTCGGAAGCATATCATCCCTGGAAGGCTTGGGCGCCACCTGTCGCAAATCAGTGGAGGCATAAAATGCAAATCGTGGAACAGGCGGATCGGCGCGCCCGCTCGTTAGCCGCAAGGATGTTTGCCGCCATGATGGTCGTCATGGTCGCCATCGCGGGCCTCGCGAGCGCTGCTCACGCGCAGGCGACGCAAGGGCCATCGACGAAGATGTGGGACGGCTTGAAAACCGACGTATTCGGTGACAGGCCAATTCAGGTCGACACGGGCCTGATCACGATCGAGGCGCCCAAACGCGCGCAAGACGCCGCACTCGTGCCGGTCGATATCAGTATCGACCCAGCCAAGGCCGGCGGAGCCATCAAAACAGTCACTCTGATCATCGATGTGAACCCGGCGCCGGTGGCGGCGACATTCGAACTCGGCAAGGATGCAGGCGTCACGCATCTGTCGACGCGGGTCCGCGTCAACGATTATTCCTTTGTACGCGCCATCGCCGAGACCGAAAGCGGCGAACTCCACATGGCCGAAATCTTCGTCAAGGCATCGGGCGGCTGTTCGGCGCCTGCCATGAAGAATGAGGACGAGGCGAAGGCTTCGATGGGCCAGATGAAATTGCGTCAGTTCCCGCCTCAGGCGCCGATGAGCGAGGCGCGAGAATTGCAACTGATGATCCGGCACCCGAACAATTCAGGCCTCCAGATGGACCAACTGACGCGCTACTTCATCCCGCCCCACTTCGTCCATAATCTGAAAATCACGCAGGGCGATGCGTTGATCCTCAAGATGGAGGGCGGAATCTCGATCTCCGAGGATCCCAATTTCCGGTTTGATTTCAAAGCCAATGGCGCAAGCTCGATCCAGGTTGAAGCGACGGATACCGAAGGCCTGGTCTTCCGCGACGAGTGGCCGGTCGAAGCGACGGGGTTGTAGCGCCGCCAGACGTCAGAAGCAGCGGACGTCGGCCTCCGCCTGCGCACGCTTCAAATCCGTCGTAGCAGCCTTGGCAGGAGCACTCTGACGGAAAAGCGCTCCCTTTTCCCCTGTAAGCAGCCCCATGCTCTTGAAGGTTTCGGCTGTCTCATAGCGTTCATATGGCACGATGGATGCGATGATATCGATGGAGCAGGAGCAGCTCTCGAGAACGGCGCGCGTTTCGCCATTGGCCTTCATGCACGCGAATACATAGTCAGCGACGGCAACGGTCGGATAGTCGCCCGCGGCGTGTGCCGGGGCTGCGATGGCGGCTACCGCGATCATATTGAGCAGCGGTTCTGGAAACTTCATCGATCTGACCATCGTGAATCCTCCCTTGCCTCTAGTTGGCGGCACGCAGCGGGCCCAGTCAACAATGTTGTTTCAATGTATATTGCGGTGCAATAGCGAATAGGTTGCACCGCAATAATATTGACGTAGGTTTTTGCTTGCCTATGGGAATTCATTCGCCTAGCCTCTTCCTGTTTCTGACTTCAAGGACGTCCACCGTCATAGGGAGCGGCGGCCGTCTTTCGTAGGCGAAGCTGGTGTGCAGTAATCGTGCCCTTTGCTCATCTGGCTTAGGTCGTGACACGCTGTTGGAAATACTTCCCAACTACATGCATCGCTGGGTTGGCCCTGGTGGGCTCCTCCAGACGATTTGTGAATGTGAACCCAGGGAGGCTTCAAATGTGTTTACTCAGGAAAGCTACCTACATTCCATTCGCCGCTGCGTTACTGACGTGCGCGTCGGTGAGTGGAACGTGGGCCAACGAGGAACTGACAAAACTGGCGGCAGATCCGAAGAACTGGGCGATGCCCACCGGCGACTACGCAAACACCCGCTTCTCGAAACTGAACCAGATCACCAAGGACAATGTGAAGGATCTGCAGGTCAAGTGGACCTTCTCGACTGGCGTGCTGCGCGGACATGAAGGCGGCCCCCTGGTGATCGGCGACGTCATGTATATTCACACGCCATTTCCAAACAACGTCTACGCCCTCGACCTGAAAAATGACGGCAAGATTCTCTGGAAGTACGAACCCCGGCAGGATCCCAATGTCATTCCGATCATGTGCTGCGACACCGTCAATCGCGGCGTGGCCTACGGCGACGGCAAAATCATTCTGAACCAGGCCGATACGACGGTCGTGGCGCTGGATGCGAAGACAGGCAAGGTGGTCTGGTCGGTCAAGAATGCCGAGACCGACGGCAGCAAGGGCGAATCCGGCACGGCCGCGCCCATGGTCGTTAAGGACAAGGTCATTATCGGCGTATCCGGCGCCGAATTTGGCGTCCGCGGCTGGGCCGCGGCCTATAATCTGAAGGATGGCTCGCTTGCGTGGAAAGCCTATTCGATGGGCCCAGATTCCGACACTTTGATCGACCCTGAAAAAACCACCCATCTCGGCAAGCCCGTCGGCCCGGACTCAGGCACGAATACCTGGGAGGGCGAACAGTGGAAGACAGGCGGCGGCACGACATGGGGCTGGTTTTCCTATGATCCGAAGCTGAACCTGATCTACTATGGCACCGGCAATCCATCCACCTGGAACCCGGTCCAACGCCCTGGCGACAACCGCTGGTCGATGACGCTCATGGCGCGCGATGCCGATACCGGTGTAGCCAAGTGGCTGTATCAGATGACCCCGCATGACGAGTGGGACTATGACGGCGTCAATGAAAACATTCTCGTCGATGCGATGGAGGTCAACGGCGCCAAGCACGACGTGCTGGTGCATTTCGACCGCAACGGCTTCGCCTACACGATGGATCGCGGCACCGGCGAACTGCTCGTCGCCAAGAAATACGATCCGACGGTGAACTGGGCGACGGAAGTCGTGATGGATCCCGCGAGCGACCAGTATGGCCGCCCGCAGGTGGTTGCCAAGTATTCGACACAGCAGAACGGCGAGGATAACAATTCGACCGGTATATGCCCGGCGGCCCTCGGCACGAAAGACCAGCAGCCGGCAAGCTATTCGCCAAAAACCGGTCTGTTCTACGTGCCGACCAACCATGTCTGCATGGACTACGAGCCTTACAAGGTGAGCTACACCGCCGGTCAGCCTTATGTCGGCGCGACGGTTGCAATGTATCCGGCTCCGGAAAGCCATGGCGGCATGGGCAACTTCATCGCTTGGGATGCCGCCAAGGGCGAGATCGTCTGGTCCAAGCCCGAGCTGTTCTCGGTATGGTCAGGCGCGCTCGCGACCGAAGGCGACGTCGTCTTCTACGGCACGCTGGAAGGCTACATCAAGGCGGTCGATACCGACGGCAACGAACTCTACAAGTTCAAGACGCCATCGGGCATCATCGGCAACATCAACGCCTTTGAGCATGCCGGCAAGCAGTACATCGCCGTCCTGTCGGGTGTCGGTGGCTGGGCCGGCATCGGCCTTGCCGGCGGCTTGCTCTCGCCTGAGAACGCAGCAGCCTGGCACGGTGCGGTCGATCAGGGCCGCGCACAGGGCGACGAAGCTACAGTTGTCGGGACGGCGGGCCTGGGCGCCGTCGGTGGCTACGCCGGTCTTGCCGAGTACACGACGTTGGGCGGTCAATTGACCGTCTTCGGTCTTCCGGATTGATTTCTGGAACCCTGGGCACGCCAGGGTGGTGTAAAGACAGAAGGCATGAGAAACGAGAGCCCGGATCACCGGGAATCCCAACCGGGCTCTCGATTTTGCCGCGCATTCACAATGCAGCTATTAGCGCCGTATCGCGAAAGCAAAGCTGTTTCCGTGGCGAAATCAAGAAGAGGTTCGGATGTCTGCACGCAACGCAATTTGGGTCCTTGCCCTGGTTCTTCTGCCGCTGGCCGGCTCCGGCCTTGCCCAAGCCGAGGACGACAAGGAAAAGGCGGCGGCCGTCAGGGACGAAGACGGCAAATATTTCGATGCGGAAGGCAATCCGACATTCAAGATCCAGGAAGACGGTACAGCGGACTGGTACACGTTCAGCGGCTACCGGCGCTATCATTCCGACTGCCACGTCTGCCACGGCCCCGACGGCGTCGGCTCGAGCTACTCCCCGGCCTTGGCCGACACATTGAAAACCACGGATTACGGCACGTTCCTCTCGATCGTCGCAGAAGGTCGCAAGAGTGTCGGCGGCGGCAAGGAAAATGTCATGCCAGCCTTCGGAGACAACAAGAACGTCTATTGCTATCTGGATGACCTCTACATCTATTTGCGCGCGCGCGCCGTCGGAGCGGCTCCCCGTGGCCGGCCGCCTAAGAAGGCTGAGAAGCCGCAGGCCGCAAAGGACGCCGAAGCGTCCTGCATGGGAGGCTGAATGAGCCGTCTCGGTGCATCCAGGTTTCGCATCATCCTTTCGATGGTCGGCGCGTTCGCATTGTCGCCGTCGCAGGGGCTTTCCCAAGGCGCGGGCCTTGGGGCGGCAGGCGAACTGGTGGATCCGGAGGTTCTGCGCGTCTGCGCCGATCCCTCGAACATGCCTTTCACCGACGAGAGCGGCGAAGGGTTCGAAAACAAGCTGGCCGAACTGGTTGCCAACAAGACTGGCCGAAAATCGGTGGCCTATACTTGGTTTCCCACGGCCACCGGTTTCGTGCGCAACACGCTGAGTGCCAACCGCTGCGACGTCATCATGGGCTATGCCCAGGGCGATGAGTTAGTTCAGAACACCAATGCCTATTACCGGTCGACTTACGTTCTTGCTTTCAAAAAGGGCAGCGGCCTCGACAGCGTTGAGACGATCGAAGATCCGAAACTGGCCGGCAAGAAGATCGGCGTTGTCGGTGGGACGCCGCCGAGCGCCAATATGGCGGCGGCGAAGCTGATGCGTACGGCCAAGGTCTATCCGCTGATGGTGGACACGCGCCTGACGCCGTCCATGGCCGAGATAATGATCAAGGACATGCTTGAGGGAACGATCGACGCCGCCATCTTGTGGGGACCGATGGCCGGCTACTACACCAAAAAATCTGGCGCGGACCTGGCAGTTATTCCGCTGGTGAAGGAAAAGACCGGGTCACGCATGGCCTACCGCATCACCATGGGCGTGCGTCCGTCCGACCAGGAATGGAAGCGGACGCTCAACCAATTCATCAAGGACCACCAAGCGGAAATTAACAAGATCCTGCTTGAATATAATGTGCCGCTAATCGACGAACAGGACAGGCCGATCACGCATTAGGAACCGTTCACAAAGGCCGGCTTCGCCGACTCTTGATCGAGACGAAAATGCCAGGGACGATAAAGACAAAGGAAGCGATTTTGCTCTTCGCGGCAAGCCTTCTGAGCACAGTGCAGCCGGTCTGGGCCGGCGGGGTCGCCGAGCCCGCCGGCTACCGCATGGACGAATACCGTGCGCCGGTACCGGATACGCTAAAGGGCGCAAAAGTTGCGACCACCGAAGAAGCGGAGGCGCTGTGGCGGGGAAAGAAGGCGGTGTTCTTCGACGTCATGCCGGATACGCCGAAGCCAGCCAACCTGCCTGCCGGAACGATATGGAGGGACAAGGTCAGGAAGGACATTCCAGGAAGCATCTGGCTCGCCAATGTGGGATACGGCGCGATTACCGCGGAGACGGCGAACTATTTTCGCGATGGCCTTGCAGCACATACCAGCAGCGACAAGATGCGAACAATCCTGTTCTACTGCATGACCAACTGCTGGATGTCGTGGAATGCAGCGAAACGGGCAGTCGAATGGGGCTACAACTCGGTGATCTGGTATCCGCCCGGGTCGGACGGATGGGAAAGCGCCGATCTGCCGCTGGAGGAGAACAAGCCTTATGCGATGAACAATTGAAGCCTGGACGCGTTAACCTGGATATCTTTTTTTCGACTTTTTCAGAACCTATTGTTTCATTAGTCCATTTTCAGACGTGATGGACGAGCCATTGTACATCGGTGCCCCGCAATGGCTGAAAGAACAACAGGACCGGCCTCTCTCGGGCTGGTGCATCAGGAGGAAAGAAAATGAAGAAGAGCTGGACAAAGCCGAGCATGTGCGAGGTTGCTGCGGGTTTCGAAATTTCGCGGTATCTGCCTGCTGAAATCACTCCCAATAAGTAGGCTGCGGAGGTGCGTGTCCCTGATCTCAGGGCACGCATCGCCTCGCCAGGCGAATTCACGAAGAGCCTTGGCGCGCAGGATGTGAGCCATGATTTTTTGCGGCCGCTAATCCTGCCGGCAATCGAGCACTGCGCAACGCGGACGCCGCCATGCGGTTGAAGATCCTAGGATCGGCGGCCGGCGGTGGTTTTCCTCAATGGAACTGCAACTACCGGCTCAGCCGTGCGGCGCGCGCCGGCGCGGACGGCATCGTCGCGCGGACGCAATCGAGCCTTGCCGTGTCGGCCGACGGCCACAGTTGGGTCCTCTTCAACGCCTCGCCCGACCTCCGCCAGCAGATCGCCGAGACGCCGGAACTGCAGCCGGCGACCGATGCGCCGCTCCGCTCAACGCCGATCCGCGCCGTGGTGCTGACCAACGCAGATGTCGACCACCTCGCCGGCCTGCTCAGCTTGCGCGAACGCCAGCCCTTCGCCATCTACGCAACGAGCCAGGTTCTGACGGTGCTCGAGGCAAATTCTATTTTCAACGTGCTCGACCGCCCGGTCGTGCCACGGCGTCTGTTGCAGACGGAGAGAGACGTGGAGATTTGCGGTGCGGATGGCCAAAACACAGGCGTGACGATCGAGAGTTTTGCGGTGGCCGGAAAAATAGCGCTCTATCTTGAGGATTCGACCCTGCCCGACGCCGATTTCGGCTCGGACGCGGGCGACACGATCGGTGTTCGCATCGCCGGCGGCAGGGGCGGTTCGGCCTTCTATGTTCCCGGCTGTGCGCGGATCGACGCGGTCCTGCGCGCGCGGCTTGCTGGCGCCGCCTGCCTGCTGTTCGACGGCACGGTCTACACAGACGACGAGATGATCGCCGCCGGCGTCGGGCAGAAGACCGGCGCCCGAATGGGACATCTCGCCATGTCCGGCAAAGACGGTTCGATCGCCAGGCTGGCGGACGTGCCGATCACGCGTCGCATCTTCGTCCATATCAACAACACCAATCCTGTTCTCGACGAGAATTCGGCTGAGCATGCCGCGGTCAAGGCGGCGGGCTGGGAAGTCGCGCATGACGGCATGGAGATAGAATTGTGAGCGATTTCCATGAGGCGGCCAAAGACGGGTTGTCCGCGACGGAGTTGGAGGCCGTATTGCGCCAGATCGGCGCCGAGCGCTATCACAATCGCCATCCTTTCCATGGCGAAATGACCAAGGGTGCGCTGTCGAAGGGGCAAATGCAGGCTTGGGCGCTGAACCGCTACTGCTACCAAGCGGTCATTCCGCGCAAGGACGCGATGATCGTCGCTCGCGCCGGGGATCCGGCCTTCCGCGCGGCCTGGCGGAAGCGCATCGAGGACCACGACGGCGTGGACGGCTGGAACGGCGGCATTGCCCGGTGGCTGCATCTAGCGACATCGCTGGGCCTTAACGCCGAAGCTGTGAAAAGCGAGCGGCTGGCGCTGCCTGCGACGCGTTTCGCCGTCGGCGCCTATCTGTCGTACTGCACGAATCGCTCGCTGATCGAGGCGGTCGCTTCCTCGCTGACGGAACTGTTCTCGCCACTTATCATCGGCGAGCGCGTGGCCGCGATGCTGGCGAGATATGACTACATTACCGAGGACACGCTTTCCTATTTCAAGCCACGGCCGGACCAAGCCTCGCGCGATTCCGACTTCGCCCTCGCCTATGTGCTGCAGCACGCAGACATTCCAGAACGGCAGCAGGCGGCAATCGACGCTCTGGTATTCAAATGTGATATTCTCTGGGCCATGCTCGACGCGCTCCAACATGCCTACGGCGAAACGAAGTACATCCCACCCGGCGCCTTCCGTCCGGAGGACATGCGATGAATGCGTTGCGCGAAAGAGCCATAGTTTCGCTTCGGTCGGTGCCGTCGCTGCCGAAACATGTGCGCATCCAATTCGACACGGTGCGGCTGGCCTTTGCCGTGCTCTCCCCGGAGCGCGTCTTCTGGCCGAACAATATCAGTCTCGACATTCTGCGCCGTTGCGACGGACGCTCGTCCGTCAGTGCGATCATTGCCGGTCTTGCTGTCGAATATGACGCTCCGGAAGAGGAAGTGGCCGGCGATGTCACCGCCTTTCTTCAGGAATGGTCCGACAAATTGCTGGTGACGCAATGAGTGATCCGCTGCTTCCCCCGATTGGCATGCTGGCGGAACTGACTCACCGCTGCCCGCTGCAGTGTCCCTATTGCTCCAATCCAACGGAGCTTTTGAAGGCCAACCGCGAGCTGGACACCGCGACTTGGCTCGACCTCTTCGACCAGGCCGCTGATCTCGGCGTCCTCCAAGTCCATCTTTCTGGCGGCGAACCGACGCTGCGCCAGGATATTGAGCAACTCGTGGCCGGGCTTTCGGGCCGCCATGTCTATACGAACCTCATCACCGCCGGCGTCGGTATTGCCGAAGGGCGCATTGAAGCTTTTGCGGCAGCCGGGCTCGACCATGTGCAGTTGAGCATTCAGGGCGCGCGCGCCGCTACCACCGAGCGCATCGGCAACCATCGTGGCGGGCATGAGAAAAAGCTGGAGACGGCTCGTCGCGTGCGTGCGGCAGGCCTTCCGCTGACTATCAACGCGCCGATCCATCGGCATAACATCGAGGAAGTACCTGAATTTATCGAGCTGGCTTTATCTCTGGGCGCCGAGCGTCTGGAAATCGCCAACGTCCAATATGCCGGCTGGGCTTTGGTCAATCGCGATGCCTTGATGCCCGACCACGCTTCCGTCGAGCGGCAGGTGGAGATCGTCGAAGCCGCACAGGAACGACTACGCGGGATTTTGAACATCGACTTTGTCACGCCCGATTATTTCGCGATCTATCCCAAGCCCTGCATGGGCGGTTGGGCGCGTGACGCTTTCATGGTCGCGCCCGACGGGACAGTGCTGCCGTGCCACGCCGCGAACACGATCCGCTCCTTGCGGTTCGAGCGTTTCGGTGAGCGTTCGCTGGCCCAGATCTGGACCGACTCGCCGGCATTCAACGCCTTTCGCGGAACCGGCTGGATGCAGGAACCTTGTCGCAGTTGCGAGCGCCGCGAGATCGACTGGGGCGGCTGCCGATGTCAAGCGATGGCGATTGCCGGTGATCCCGCCGCGACCGATCCGGCTTGCGTGAAATCGCCGATCCATGCTCGCATGGGGAGGTTCATCGACGACGCTCTGGCCAGCGCTGTTTCAGCGGGCACCGACGACAAAAAAGCCGCCGAAAGCTTCGTGTATCGCCGGATAGCAGCCACAACCCAGCCCGCTTAACGGCGTCTGGGCATTAGAGTCGCGTTTTTTGCGGGTTTCTTACGCGGCGCTTGATGAACCTGAAAATGGAGCTTGTCGCGCTGCCGGGCGAAAACGGAGGCTGCCGAGATACGGCGCGGATCCTCGATCATATTTAATGTCACCAACGACGAAGGCATAGCCGTCGAATTGATCGACTGAGCTTCATTATTGAGTGGGCCTCGCCGTAGGGTAATTTCAGCTACCGCTGAGCTAGAGCCTTTCTGGATGTCGACCAGGATCAATACGCTGAGCAGAAGGCCGACATAGATATCGATTTCGACTTCGACTTCGCTTGATAGCCTTGCCGACACGAGGCGCCCGGATTTTCATCCGGGCGCCGACTGAGGCCATCCGGGACGGGCGCAAGCCACGCCGGCACGGGCTTGCCCCTTCCTGCGGGCGCCGGTCCATCGCTGTGACGTCATCGCGGAGACATATCGCCCATGACCCTCTCCAAGGCTCCTGCACCGACCGAAGTGGAGCGCGCACTCCATAATTGCAAAGCCTCGCTGCTCGTGGTCTTCGTGCTCAGTTTCTTCGTGAACCTCCTGGCCCTGACGGTCCCGCTATACCTCCTGCATGTCTATGATCACGTCCTCTCGAGCGGTAGTCTCGACACGCTCGTGATGCTCACCTTGATCGTGATTGTGGCGCTGGCCGTGCACGCGACCCTGGAAGCCCTGCGCCGATCGATACTTGCCAGGATCGGCGTCTGGCTCGATGACCGCCTTCAGGCTTCGGTACTTGTCGCGGCCGTGCAATCGGCCTTGCGCAGCGACCCGGCCGCAGCGGCGCAGGCCTGGCGCGACATTGGCGGTTTGCGCTCCTTCTTCGGCGGCAGCGCCTGCACCTCTCTGTTCGATCTTCCTGGACGCCAATCTTCGTTCTCGCGATGATCTTGGTGCACCCGCTTCTCGGCGTGATCGGCCTTGTCGCGTCAGCTGTCCTGTTCGGGCTGGCGATGTTCAATGAGATTGTGACCCGCAAGCCCTTCGCCCGATCGAGCGCCGCCTGGGCGGAGAGCCAGCACCGGTTCGAAGCCCTCCTGCGCAACGTCGAAGCCATCAGCGCCATGGGGATGCTGCCAGGGGTGGCCCGCCTCCTGCATGATGATCAATCCCGCGCAAAGGAGGCTCAACTCTCCGCTGCCGCGCGCGCCAGCGCCATTCAGGCCCTTGCCCGTTTCGTCCGGTGGCTGATGGTGAAAGCCGCCGCTGATGGCAAAGACAACGGGGGGAGGGTCGTGGAGAAGCGGTTGGGCGAACTCTTCGGCGGGCCGACTCGTCGGCCTGCTCATCCGGGATCTCAACGGCGACGCGCTTTGCGCAAAAGCAAGGCTGTCAGGCATTTCCTCCAATTCTCGCTCAGTTGGGCGCCATGGCATCGTCGAGCCGCTGTCTGATTTCGTTCACAGCATCGCGAAGGTTGTCCTTGTGCCGCTCGAGCACCGCGGCTGCTTCACCGAGTTCGAGTCCGAGGCCCAGCATGACCGACATCTTGACATCGCCCTCTGCGCGCTCGACATGGCGCGCCGCCTCCGCGGCGTCACAGCCTACTATTTGACAGACCATGACTTCGGCCCGCTGCCGAAGCTTCGCGTTGCTGGCTCGCATATGCACCATCAATCCAAGATAAACGCGGCCGAGCTTAACCATGACGGTCGACGAAAAGATGTTCAACACGATCTTCTGCGCTGTTCCCGCCTTCATGCGGGTCGAGCCGGCGATGACTTCCGTTCCGGTCTCCACCAGGATCCGGTGGCGAGCCACCTCGAACAAAGGCGCGCCGGCATTGTTGGCCAGCGCAATTGTGACGGCTCCGGCGGCGCTGGCGGCGCGAAGCGCCCCGATAGTGAAGGGAGTACTTCCACTGGCTGCAATTCCAATGACGACGTCGTCGTCGCCAATCCGGGCGTCCGACATAGCAGCCGCTCCGGCTTGCTCGTCGTCTTCGGCGCCTTCGACGCTCTCAATCAGCGCGCCGAGGCCTCCCGCCATGGCGTAAACGATCCTGTCGGCCGGCCAGCCATAGGTCGGCGGAAGCTCCGTCCCGTCCTGCACGCCGATCCGGCCAGAGGTGCCCGCGCCCGCGTAGACGATCCTGCCTCCGCGCCGCAGCGCGGGCACGGCATCATCCACCGCAGCTGCCATGTCGTTCAACGAGCCGCGCACGGCGGCGGCGGCCGAAAGCTGACCTTCATACATGGCGGCCATCATTTCGGCCGTGGACCACGAGTCCAGATCGAGATAGCGCGGACTGATCTGCTCGGTTGCCATTCACGTCCTCAGTGTTGCCGGTTAGGAGAAAGTCCTGCGCCGGCCCTGCGTTCCCAACGCGCAAATCTCTTCGACGTTGCCGGGCTTCCCCGGCCTGCACTGCAGCGACTTATCGACGATGTAAAGAGCGGGCGAACTACCAGGGACAACATGAGGCAATCCTCAATAGCCAGACCTTTGACCAGTCCAGAAGCTCCTCGCATTCAAAGCAACACCTCGACGTCCTCCGCAGGCAAGTATGACCTGCAACTTCTGACAGGGCCCATAATTAACGAAACCTGCGATCGTCTCAGCCCGCCGCATGCAACGAAGAACGGAAAGCGCTATCGTTACTACATCCGCGTGCTGAGAGACCTAGAAGCGCGAGATAAAATGGTGGTGCAGGCAGTCTGAAGCGAACCCGTCTCTGGCGTGAATTCCCTGATAAGTGCCAGAAAACAGGGAATTTTCGTAATTTTTACACAAAATGATCGCTATTCACCGTAAATCGCGACGTATTTTCAGTGGCTTACAAGTCAAGTTCCCTAAGAAATTAACAGGGAAAATGGTTGGCGGAACAGGGAAGGTGAGTGGGACATCAGCGAACGGCTGCTCACCGCAAGATCATAGCGCGGGGGCATCGCTGCCTATTAAGGTTTAATGGTAACTCGAGCGTTGAGGCACCAACCAATCCGCATTCTTCGCTTTGGGTGAAGGCAGCACCACGCTGATCGAACCACTCTGAACGATATGTTTGGGGGTACCTGCGTCGTAGTTGCGGACCGGACGCTACGGTGGCTCCATTGAATAAGGTGCGGCGCCCATCCAAAATTGAGAACGTCTGTTTCGGGTGTAACAATCTTAAGTCAGCTTTCTACCCGAAGCGGACCCTTATAATGCGAGAGCTAACGGCAGATTTGCGCCTCATAGCAGTCATTCCTGCGGTTGCGCCAATTCACCAAAGCGGACCCGCTAAATGCACAGGCTACATGCATCTTTTGCGCCAACAACGGACATCGAGAGCCTGCTATTCTGACAGTCATTGGACGGCCTCATCTCTTATTCGAGTCCCGCCCGTCGCAAGCCCTCGATGTACCTAGCGCGGTCTTCAACCCGGATCATTGGATAGTACTTCTCAACCCAGGCGAGGCTGACGTCCGGCTGTAAACGCCTGCATTCGGCGAGACCTTGCCGGGCTAACTCCATATCGCCATCGAGGCCCGCGGCGGCAGTTAGGTGCGCCAAGCGGTGCCGAAATTCGACCGCAGCAAAAAATCAGAAATCGGACCAAGCCGGTTGGTCTGGTACCATACCGCGAACTTCGCCCCCGGGGAGCCTAGGTCACATACTCATAAACGGGATTCCCTTTTGGGGTGAGGCGTGATTCAGTCTCTGCGCGGGGGGACTGGATATGGCGCGCTTTGATTTGTCGGATTTCGAATGGTCGGTGATCGAGCCGCTGTTGCCGAACAAGC
>JBGTLX010000231.1:0-4953 GCA_041743855.1 Rhizobiaceae bacterium
CCCCCACCTTATCTCGTGAGCAAGCTTCCGTTCATCGGGAAAGGCCGCACCAAGCCCCGCAAGGGGATGCCGAGCCCTCGCCTGCCCGAGGAAGAATTCAAAAAACGCTACCGGAAACAATTCGCCGATCCTGCCTTCGGCGCGGTCGAAAGCGAGCTCGAGAAAATCACCGATATCGCCTGGGACGCCTATTCGGAGTCGCGCAAGAGCCCGATCACGAAAAAAGCCGGCCCGGAATTCGCCGATCCCGATTACGATCTGGCAATCGACTGGCTCAACGCGCGCAAGGCGATCGGGGAGGCGCAGGCGCGTTACGAAGATGCCCAAGTTCCGGCCCGCATCCTCCTCGTCAACGCATCGTCGCGCAGCGAGCACACCTGCCCCGGCGAAATGTCGAAGAGCTTTCGCCTTGTGGAAATCGCGCAAAAAACGATAGAGGACGAATCCGGCCTGGCGGTCGATGTGCTCGATCTGTCGCGGCTTTCCTCCGAATACGGCCGCAACATCCATCCTTGCAAGGCCTGCTTTTCAACGGCCGCGCCGCTCTGCCACTGGCCGTGCTCCTGCTATCCCAACCATTCGCTCGGTCAGACGCAGGACTGGATGAACGACATCTACCCGCTTTGGGTGGCGGCACGGGGCGTCATGATCGTCACGCCGGTCAACTGGTATCAGGTGTCCTCGCCGCTCAAGCTGATGATGGACCGGCTGGTCTGCGCCGATGGCGGCAACCCGGACCCGACGCTGACCCACGGCAAGGACGCGAAAAAGGCGAAGGAAGCTGAATTGGACGGGTGGGACTATCCCCGCCACCTCGCCGGCAGGCTGTTTTCGGTTGTGGTGCATGGCGATGTGGAAGGCGCCGAGAATGTGCGGCGTTCGGTGTCCGACTGGCTGCGCTCCATTAAGCTCATTCCGGCCGGGCCGAATGCCGAACTCGACCGCTACATCGGCTACTGGGAGCCTTACGCCACCGGTCACGAGGAACTCGACAAGGACGAGTCGATCCAGGAAGAGGTGCGCAACGCCGCTAGAACGCTTGCCGAGGCGGTTATACACAGGCGCGCGGGCAGGTTCGTGGTGGCAGGCGAACACCTCGAAGAGGCGCGCCAGAAGTGACGGCTTAGACGCTAGTCGTCGATGAGAATTTGAACCTCGAATGTCATCATGCTGCGCAGCACAGGCCGGTTGGACTCGTCCCGAACTTCGATTGCCAGTTCGCGACGGTCGCTTGAAGGAATGACGTCACGGGCGATTTCCGCCAGCGCCCTGGCGGCGGCGGACTTGACCTCCCCGACCTCGGAGTACTCCAGACCGTCCTCATCCTGGGTGAGCGTGTCGTTGTCTCGGGTATCGAAAAAATATCGCTGCATCGATTTGAGCTCCCGATTGTCCGGCCTCTTCACCAATTACTATCATACTCAAACGGCTAAAGATCAATTTTTACCGGCAGCTAGAACCTTTTCCGGCTTCAGCCAGTATCCTTGTGGAGCCCTCGCTGCGGCGCGCTATTTGGCTCCCCATACACATAGGTGAATGAGCCAGGCGAAAGGGCAGTCTCTGTTGGAAAAAACCGCCTAGCGCCGATCGGCGTATAAAGGCGGCGGCAATTGCGGATGCGGGGCAAATGCGCATTGCTCCCGTGTTCGTGCCTGGATGTTGTGGGGATCTATTTGTTCGGAAATCTGTCGTTGCGGCAGCGCTTTTTCATTCTGACGGCGCTGGCCCTGATGCCGGCGGTAGTGATCCTTATTTACAACGAGGTAACGCTTCGGAAAAACCGCACCGCCGAAATCCACCAGACCGCGCTCAGGACCGGACAGTTCGCGTCGCTGGAAATGCAGCGCATCTTCGCAGGCGCCGAAAGCACGCTGTCGGCCATGGCGCGGGCGCCGGTGATCCGGGAGTTCAGGCTGCCCGATTGCGTTTCCTACCTGGCCGACATCGTAAAGAGCAGCCCCCAGTTCACGAATATCTCGGCCATCGACGCGACCGGGCTGATGCGCTGCCGTTCAGTCGCTGTTTCGAACCCGGTGCGCGTGGACGACCGCCCGTATTTCATCGAGACGATGAGAACGAACGCGTTCGTCGTCGGAGACTATTCCAAAAGCCGCATAACCGGCCTGCCTACGCTGCCGGTCGCCGTGCCGATCAAGGATGCAGCGGGCCAGCCGGCAGGCGTTCTTGTGGCCGGCATCGATCTCGACTGGCTGGAAACCGTTTTGAAGCAGCGCTCCTTCGGCAAGAACGACGCCATGACGATCGCCGACCGCAATGGCGTCATCATCGCCCGCGAACCATTTCCAGAACGGTTTGTAGGGACAAAAATACCGGACGAT
This sequence comes from Rhizobiaceae bacterium, assembly GCA_041743855.1. Lineage (GTDB taxonomy): Bacteria > Pseudomonadota > Alphaproteobacteria > Rhizobiales > Rhizobiaceae > JBGTLX01. The sequence continues at coordinate 2,340 of JBGTLX010000231.1, forward strand.
TTCCTGCATCTGGTCACCGCCGACTCGCCCGGAACCATGGAGGTGACAAGCCAGGACGGCACGCAACGAATTATCGGCTATTACCCGGTCTCCAAGACGCCCGGACATATCTATGTCAGCGCCGGCATTTCGCTTAGCGACGCAATGCAGCCCGTCAACGACGCAACCAGACGCAATTTCATTATCGTCGCGGGCGGGTCGCTTCTTGCCTTTCTTCTCGCATGGCTTGCGGCCCGGGCGCTTCTGCAAAGGCCAGTCGGCCGGATACTGGCCACCGTCGCCGCATGGCGCAAAGGCGACGAGGCGGCTCGAACCGGCATGAACGCCGAGGCGGGCGAGCTCAGCCTGATCGGCGGCAGCTTCGACGCCTTCATGGACGAACTGGTCGCCGGCCGGGCGGCGCGGCGCGCGGCCGAGGAGCATAGCGATCTCCTCGCCCGCGAATTGCAGCATCGGACGAAGAACACGCTGGCGACGGTTCAGGCCATAGCGGCGCAGACCTTTCGCGAGGGCGAACCGATTGCCGACGCACAGCGCACCTTTGGCGCGCGCCTCGCCGCGATGGGGCGGGCGCAGACTCTGCTGATGGAAACGGATTGGAAAAGCGCCGATCTGGCGAGCATCGTCAGACAAACCATAGAGCCGTTCGAACCTGGGCAATTCAACATTCTGGGCAGCGCGACGAAGATCAACAACCGGGCGGCTCTCGCTCTGTCGATGGTGGTGCACGAACTCGCCACCAACGCCGCCAAATACGGCGCGCTCAGTCAGCCGGGCGGCCGCATCGTGGTCGACTGGCGGGTCAGCGACAAGGAGAGCTTTGTGTTCAGTTGGACCGAGCAGGATGGGCCGCCCACGGAGGCGCCCTTGCGGCGCGGTTTCGGGACGAGAATGATGCAACGCGTTCTGGCGGCTGAAATCGACGCCGAGATGCACCTTGAGTTCCTCAACACCGGGTTGCAGTGCCGGATAGAGGCACCCGCTCCGGCTGTGATTCTGGCTGAGAGGGCCGAGGTCCCGGCGTTCGCCTGATCAGATCCTGAAGACCGGTAGTTCGTCGACGGCGCCGCCAAGATCGAAATGAACGTCGTAGCCTCGCTCGATCGCGGATTTCGCGATCAGGTTTTGCAATTCGCGATCGGAAGCCGGACAATCGGACATGACGGTGGTTATCGCCCGAACCGCCCGCGAGGTGGAAATCGGTGTTGTCCCGTGACCTCGCGAAGCCAAATACTGCTCGATAAGGCTGCTTAGCCTCTGCTGCATTGCCGCATTTTTCATGGCTGCCTCCGGTCAGCCCACCGCCGATTCCATCACGACCCAGCGCGCTATTTTTGTCACTTACAAAGGATAAAATTCAAAAAAGAAAGGCCGGCCGGAGCCGAGAAAAAGTCCGCTGCTTGTCGAGCAACGGGCCTGGATCGCCATCGTCCTATCGATCGCAACCGACTAAACTCGCGGAAACCGCCGGTTAAAAGAAAAGGCCCGCTGCCGGGCAGGCAACGGGCCGAGGTAGTAAGGGCGGGGTGGGGGGTGCCCTTGAAATGATCGCTTGGGGGGAAGCGATCGGGTCAATAACCGCGGGCGGATAAAATGGTTCCGCGCCCGATCGAATTTATTTGCTTTTTTTTTCAACCATCCAATCGGCCGGCCACCGCCTCGGTTATGACGGCCGCCACAAAACAGAAAAGCCGGGCAAAGCCGGCTTTCCGCTCGTCAATGTTGAAGATGCCGATTAGTTGACGGCGTCCTTCAGACCCTTGCCGGCCGAGAATTTCGGAACCGTGCGGGCAGGAATTTTGACTTCAGCGCCGGTCTGCGGGTTGCGGCCGGTAGAAGCCGCGCGCTTGGCGACTGTGAAATTTCCGAAACCGACAAGACGGACGTCGCCGCCCCCCTTGAGTTCGCCGGTGATCACGGAAAAGACCGCCTCGACCGCTGACTGCGCCTTGGTCTTATCCAGGCCGGACTGTTCGGCGACGGCGGATACCAGTTCATTCTTGTTCATAGGGACTCCCTTCCATGAGAAAACCGGGACAAACGACTATACCGGGAAACGAACTCTAGAAAAAAGCGTTCCTGCAACCAAGGGCGAAAAGCCGCCAAACTTAACAAATCCCTTGGAATTCCGGCCTTTCTTCACAGAAAAGCCGAGCGCGAGGCCCGGCTCTCCATGAAGGGTCGCGGTCGCGCGTTGAAAAGTCTAGTGCGCAACCGTCATTCCGCCCTCGTCGAGCGCCTCCACCTTGGCGAGCGGGGTCTCCACTGGCTCGGTCCATTCGATCGGATCGGGCATCCTGACCAGCGCGTGGCGCAACACCTCGCCGACACGGCTGACCGGAATGATCTCCATTCCGCTCTTCACATTGTCCGGAATTTCCGCCAGATCCTTGGCGTTCTCTTCCGGGATCAGCACCTTCTTGATGCCGCCGCGCAGCGCCGCCAGCAGCTTTTCCTTGAGGCCGCCGATCGGCAGCACCCTGCCCCGAAGCGTGATCTCGCCGGTCATCGCGACATCGGCCTTGACCGGAATGCCGGTCAGCACCGAAACGATGGCCGTGGCCATGGCGACACCCGCCGACGGGCCATCCTTCGGGGTCGCCCCCTCCGGCAC
>JBGTLX010000232.1:0-2281 GCA_041743855.1 Rhizobiaceae bacterium
TCGGGACCGGCGCGGCGCGCCCGGCGACGCGTACCTCGGCGCCCTCGCGCACATTGTGGATGCCTTCAGTCACCACCATGTCCCCGTCGCCGAGTTCGGCGTCGACCAGCACATTGTCGGTGTTGCGCTGGATGATGCGGATGGGAACGCGCTTGCTCTTGCCTTCGGCCACCGTCCAGACGAACGCGCCGTCCGCGCCCCATTGCACCGCGAGCGGATCGACGGCGGGATAGGTATCGCCCGGAAAACCCATCGAAACCTGAAACGACATGCCGGCGCGCAGCGCTTCGCCCGGATTGTCGAGCCGCGCCTGAACCTGCAGCGTGCGGCTCGCCTCGTCGATGCGGTTGTCGATCGCGCTGACCGATCCGTTGAACACCTCGTTAGGGCGCGCGATCGAGGTGGCGCCAATCGGCGCGCCGACCTCGATCATGCTGGAATAGCGTTCGGGAACCCAGAAATCGATGATGATGGATGAGCGGTCGTCGATCGTGGCGATCTCGGTCTGCGCCGCCGTCACATAGTTGCCGGCCGCGACCGGCAGGATGCCGACCACGCCGGAAATCGGCGCGACGATTGACCGTCGCTGAAGATTGAGTTCGGCGTCGCGCAGCGCCAGCCGGGCGTTGCCCAGGGCAAGATCTGCCTCGCCCACCTGAACCGCGGTGACCGTATTCGACGAGCGCAGGGACTCCACGCGCGCCAGCCTGGCTTCGGCGTCCTGTAGCGCGATCCTCGCCCTGTCTGCCGCGATTTCCTCGGCCTCGGAATCCATGCGGGCGATGACGTCGCCGGCCTCGACGCGGCTACCCGGCAACGCCACGATTTCCATGAGGCGGCCCGATGTGTAGGGCGTAACCACCACCGACTGGTTGGCGCGGCCCGTGCCGATGGCCGACAGGCGGTCGTTGATCGTTTCCGTGGCGACCGCCGCCGTGACGACGCCGCCAACGTCGCCGCCACCCGGGCCTGATCCACGGCGTTGGCCTTCGCCCCCCGCAGCATTTTTGTCGGGCGTGCGCGCGACTGCGAAAGGGACCCCTTCGATGCCCCAGCCTGCCAGCGTTTCGGCCGCGCCGGGAAAAAACCTCAGCCAAGCGCCGGCTGCCACCACAAGGATGACGAGAGCAACGAGAACTTGTTTCCAGGCGACCATCGGCACTCCGGTCTTTAGCAGAATTCGCGTTCACGGTCATCCGCGGCGGCGAAGGCCGCCCGTGCGACAGGCGCCCGCGACGCAGCGGAAGCCGGCGCGTTGTTCCATATGCCAACTGGCTGACCTTATAGCACCTTAAATATCGGTAACATCGTGCTCGGCAACTGCCGGTCACAAATCGTTGAACGGCGCTCAGCGCAGGTTCTCCATCTCGCGAATTCGGCGCGCGCTGCCCGATTCGAGGCGGCGGGTCAGTTCGCCGATCAGCGTCTCGGCGACCACGAACAGCGCGGCGGACGAATCCCAGGGCGAGGGCGCCGCAGTGCGTCCGGCAAGCACATGGCGAGCAAAGCGCGCGATCGGCGACAGCCATTGGTCGGTGAACAGAATGATGTGGACGCCCCGCTCATGCGCCTTTTCGGCAAAACGGATCAGACTTTCCTGATAGCGGCGAATGTCGAAGATGAGCAGAACGTCGCGTTTGCCCATGTCGATCAACTGGTCGCGCCAGTTGCTCTCCTGGCCCGAAACATGGAACACGTTGGGGCGGATGATGGTCATGTGAGCGGCCATGTAGCGGGCCACGGGGTCGGTGAAGCGGCCGCCGATGAGGAACGCCTTCGACTTGTGGTTCGACAGCAGCGTGACGATTTCGGCGATTTGCCGTGGCGAGACATGCCGAAAGGTCTCGCGAATGTTTTCGAGCGCCGCTTCGACGCCAGGAAAGGCGTCGCCGCTCGGGCTGGACCGCTGCCCCGTGGTTCGCGACGCTGGCGACTGCAATTGCGCGGCGAGTTCTTCCTGAAGCGCCGTCTGGAATTCGTGATAATTCTGGAAACCCAGCCGGGCGACGAAGCGCAGGATCGTCGGCGAACTGACGCCTGATGCCTGCGCGAATTCGGCCACGGTGCGCAGCCCGGCAAGCGGATAGTTGGCGACCAGCGCGTGCGCGGCGCGCCGTTCGCCCTTGGGCATCACGCCCTGCCGGTCGGCGATCAGTTCCGAAATGCTCGTTGTCACGCCTGCTTGCTCCCCACCCCAGTTCGCGCCGATATCCCGTCATCCATGCTTTGCCGGTGGATACCGGGAAAACCTGTTTGACAATCGGCGAGAACGCGTATGAAA
>JBGTLX010000233.1:0-5181 GCA_041743855.1 Rhizobiaceae bacterium
CCGCCTGTCGCCGTCGCAGCGCGACCTCGATATGGAGCAGATCATGGCGCCGCTCGAACGCGCCATGGAACTGACGCCGATCCTTGGCGAACTCGGCTACAACGAAAGCCATTCCTTCAACGGGTTGCTGCAGGTGACGACCGACGGCGCTTCCTCCATCGGCGAAAGCCAGAAGGTGAGGGGCCTCTGGTATGCCGTCGCCATCTGGGTCAAGGACGGCCCGGCCGCTGGCAAACTCATCGCCGACTGGATGACCGACGGCAGGACATCGGTCGACAATCACGGCGTCGACTATGCGCGCTTCTATCCGCACCAGATGCAGGAGCAGTTCATCTGGGATCGCTGCACCGAAACGGCGCAGAAAGTCTATAATCCGGCGGTGCATCCGCGTGAGCCCTTCTCCAAGGGCCGCAATGTGCGCCGCTCGCCGTTCTTCGAGCGCGAAAAGGAACTCGGTGCCTATTTCATGGAACTCGGCGGCTGGGAGCGCGCGCACGGCTACGCCGCCAACGAGCACCTTCTGGAAAAATACGGCAACCGCGTTCCGGTGCGCGAAAACGAGTGGGACAACCGCCATTTCTGGCGCGTCTCCAACGCCGAGCATCTCGCCATGAGCGAGGATGTCGGCATGGTGAACCTGTCGCACTTCGCCATCTACGATGTCGAAGGGCCGGATCATGTCGACCTGATGGAATGGCTGTGCGCGGCTAGAATTGGCGGCGACGCCAACATCGGCAAGGGCATCTACACCCATTTCCTCGACGCCGAGGGCATGGTGCGCGCCGACCTGACCGTGATCCGCAGGACCGACCGCTGCCGCGACATCGACGGCGCCGACGCCGGCCCGCGTGACTTCCGCTATATGCAGCGCACGGCGCAGGATCGCGGCCTGGACGTCACGGTGACCGACCGCACCGGCGAACTGGTGACGCTCGGCATCTGGGGGCCGAACGCGCGGACGACGCTCCAGAAGGTCGTGGAGGATCCGGACGGGCTCTCGCCGGAGAATTTTGCGTTTGCCGCGATTAAGCCGATCAGCATCGCTGGCAAGGACGTGACGGCTTTCCGCATTTCCTACGTCGGGGAGCAGGGCTGGGAACTGCACATGAAATACGAGGAGGCGCTTGCCGTGTGGGACGCGCTGCGTGCTGTCGGCGTCATGCCGTTCGGCGTCGAAACCTATGCAAATACCCGCCGCATGGAAAAGAGCCTTCGCCTGCAGAATGCCGACCTCCTGACCGAGTACAATCTGCTCGAAGCCGACCTTGCCCGCCCAAAAGTCAAGGAGGCCGATTTCAGCGGCAAGGCGAAACACGAAGAATATCGTGCGCGTAAGAATCAGCCGGCCATGCTTTGCACGCTGGTCATGACGGACAATCGCGACCAGAAGGGCGTCGCCCGCTATCCGGTCGGGATCATGCCGGTGATGGACCCGCAAACGGGCGAGACGCTGGTCGATGAACTCGGCCGCCGGTCTTTCACGACCTCGGTCGCCTATGGCCCGACCATCGGCAAGAACATCGCGCTCGCCTATCTGCCGTGGACCCATTGCCAGGAAGGCCGCAAGCTCATCGTCGAGTATTTCGGCGAGACTTTTCCCGTCGAAGTGGCCGCGGTCGGCTACAAGCCGCTCTACGACCCGGAGAATTTGAAGCCGCGAGGCTGAGTCTCGGACGCACACTCAGTCGCCGCTCGCGAAATCGTGAAGGGACAAGTCCGTCGGTTCCTTTCCATCAGCCGTTTTTCGCCTAGTCTTGCGCCATGTCTCGCTTCTTTCGCATCGGACATGTTCTACCGCTCAGCGCCGCATGGGTGCTGACGCTCTCCGCGATGCCCCCACTCCGGGCCGCCGAGCCGGTCGACATCGAGCTGATCCTTGCCGTCGATGTGTCGCTGTCCATGTCGCCCGACGAATTGGCGATCCAGCGCGACGGTTATACTGCGGCGCTCACGCATGAGCGGGTCATTCAGGCGATCGAGGAGGGCCCATACGGCAAGATCGCGATCACCTATTTCGAATGGGCCGGGTCGTCGTCGCACAATGTTGTGGTTCCCTGGACCACCATCGCTTCGCTGGAGGACGCGCAGCGCGTCGCGACGCAGCTTTCCGCCCTGCCGCCGGCCTCGGCGCGCCGGACCTCGATTTCCAGCGCGCTGGAATTCAGCGGCGATCTTTTCGCCGAAAGCCAGTATCGCGGCATGAAGCGGGTCATCGACATTTCGGGCGACGGTCCCAACAATCAGGGGCCGCCGGTCGATATCGTGCGCGACGGGCTGACGAAACAAGGCATTACCATCAACGGCCTGCCGCTGATGACCAATGGCGGGCTGTCCAGCGCTTACGATGTCTCAAACCTCGACCAGTACTACACCGACTGCGTTATCGGCGGACCGGGCGCTTTCATGATTCCGGTCAACGAATGGTCGCAGTTTCCCGAGGCGATCCGCCGCAAGCTGGTGCTGGAATTGGCCGGACCGCTGTCGCCGCAATGGGCGGAAGAACAGCGCGAGGGGCTGCCGGTCGTGCTCGCGCAGGCCGCGCCCGCCTATGACTGCCTGATCGGCGAAAAGCTGTGGCGGGATCGCACCTGGATGTTTGATAGCCGCTAATCGCGGCCGGAGACGTGACACCGGTTCCGCGCTAAAGCTGAGATTCTATCGCCGATTTATCGATAACCGACCAGACGTGCCCGATCTTTTCTTCTCGGAACTCATAAAATATGTTCTCGGAGAAGGACACTCGCTTGCCGTTTATCTGCAGGCCTAGGAATTTTCCTCTCGGCGTACAGTCGAAGTCCAGCCGGCTGGCAACATAGGGCGGGTCGGAAATTAGCAGCTTGATGTTGAAAAAAAGATCCGGAATTTCGCGAAAGTCTCTCTCCAGCATCTCGCGATAACCAAACAAGCCAATTCGCTGACCGTTGTAGTGCACTTCGTGGTGAACGAACAGTCCCAGATTCGGCCAGTCCTGCCTATTAAGGCAGGCAATGTAGTCTCGGTAGATCTCAGGGAGGTTGGTATTAGTCACGGCAATCTTCCGGCTCTGATCCTTACGGCCTGAGCCTGGTTCAAGCCGCCAACAACTGCTTCCTGTCGACGCGTTCCTGCTGCGGCGAGCGGGAATAAAGCTCCCGGTAGCATTTGGAAAAATGCGAGGCGGAGACGAAGCCGCAGGCGACCGCGACCTCGACCACCGGCATCGACGACTGGATAAGCAGATGGCGCGCCCGGTCGAGCCTGATCTCCAGATAGTAACGCGCCGGCGAACGTCCCATCTCGGTGCGGAACAGGCGCTCGATCTGCCGGCGCGAAAGGCCGACCTGGTCGGAGATCTCGATCAGCGACAGCGGCTCGGAAAAGCTGCCTTCCATCAGTTCGATGATAGTCAGCACCTTGGAATTCTGGACGCCCAGACGGGCGCGCAGCGGCAGGCGCTGGCGGTCGGTCGGGCTGCGGACGCGGTCGGTCAGCACCTGCTCGCAGACACGGTTGACGAGATTGTCGTCGAAATCGTCGCCAATCAGCTTTAGCATCATGTCGAGCGCCGCGGTGCCTCCGGCGCAGGTAAAGATGTTCTGGTCGACTTCGAACAAATCGGCAAAGACGTTGGCCTTGGGGAACGCTTCCGAGAAGCCGGGCAGGTTTTCCCAATGGATGGCGCATCGCTTGTTCGACAACAGGCCCGCGGCCGCCAGCACATGCGCGCCGGTGCACAGCCCGCCGATGGCCACACCCCGATTATACTCCTCGCGCAGCCAGGCGAAGGTCGACTTGTTCTGGTAGCGCTCGATGTTGATGCCGCTGCAGACGATGACCATGGACGGCCGATCCGGCCCCGACATCTTCTTGCGCTCTTCGTCCAGCGACGTGTCGACGGCGCACTCGACGAAATTCGAGGCGCGCACCGGCTTTCCGTCGATGCTGGCCAGCCGCCATTTGTAGGCCTCGTAGCCCAGCATGCGGTTGGCCGAGCGCAAAGGGTCGAGCGCCGTCGCAAACGCGATCATGGTGAATTCCGGGACGAGGAAGAACACAAGCGATCGTTTGATCGGATGTTTTATGGCGTTCAAGATGCCCTCACGCGAACAAACTCGTGACGCGAACAGAATGTCGCGATCAGCAAAGCGTCAACAGGAAAGTCGAACGATGTCAATTACCCGAGGCCCAGGCGAAACATTAAATTTACGACATGGCTAAAAAGCGGAGGTCGCAAAACGACCAGACCGGCGGCGGGGCCGGATCTCAACAGGGAAGCCTGGACGAACAAAAACTGAAAACGCCGCCTCAGCCAAATTGGCCGAGGCGGCGTTTTCAACAAAGCCCTGGGAGGAGGGCGCTTAGCGGAAACTTTTAGCGAACGAGGAAGCCGAGCCGCGCGCCGGCTACAGCGCCCATCTGGCCGGGCATCGTCATGTCGAGGCGCTGGCGCTCGAGGGCGGTGGTGAGATTCATCGCGCTGCGGTCGGAAAACAAACGGGACAGAAATTTCATGACACGTCTCCATGCATCGGGGTTACACGGGGTGCCTTCGCTTGAAGGAGTGGGGCATCTCGGTTTCGATGACGCTGATGTAGGCGCTTTCCCGGAGATTTGCAGAGGCAAAAGCGAAGCGCTTGGTGGAGAATGCGACATCAAAAACGACAGGTTGCGCAAGAATGGGCGCTAAATTGGCTAAAAATCAATATGTTAACAAAATTTGAACGACCTATGCGACTGCTTCATATGCGGCATGCGTCGGGCGCATGACTGAGGCGATTGGTTTGTATGCAAACAAAATAAAGGCCCGCCGGTCTCCGTCAAAGGCGTCCGGCAAGCCTGTTTGCTTGTGCGCTTCCACGATTATTTGTTTCCCGCCCAGGTGCCCACGCCGTGACGATCGGGATTGCGCGTCTCGAAGACATCCGGCCAGCCGATGTCCTTCTGAAGCTCAGGCGGCAGCGAGCGGATAACACGGGCGGTGTGGTGCCTGGCGCGAGCAGTTTTGAATTCGGTCGCGATGCGACCGATCGATGACAGGATAGACATTTGGACCTCCTTTTTGTAGGGCCGGAACCTGTTCCGGCACGTCTGCGATAGACGTCATTTGTTTCAGTTTTAGTTCTCTTCGGTGCGATTTGTGTATCAGCCGGTTTGCCGGCGGGTTCATTGTCCTCGTCCGATGCCGTTGACTATCGTCCAGGT
>JBGTLX010000234.1:0-3677 GCA_041743855.1 Rhizobiaceae bacterium
GATGTCGGAGACGACCGCGTTATCGAGGCCGGTCATGTGGCGGGCGCCGACGAGACTGGCGGCGGGGCCGGAGAGAATAGTCTCGATCGGGCGAGCCCGAGCAAAGGCAGCCGACACAAGCGCGCCGTCGCCGCGCACGACCATCAGGGGTGCGGCGATCTTGCGGGCGGCCAGAAAACCTTCGGTGGAGGCGACGAGGCGGTCGATCATGGAGATAAGCCGCGCGTTGAGGAGCGTCGTCAGCGCCCGGCGCGGGCCGCCGAGCTTTGCCGACAGCTCGTGGCTGGCGGTGACGGGCAGGCCGGTCCTTTCGCGGATCAAATCGCGCGCGGCAAGCTCGTGGGCGGGGTTGCGGGTGGCGAAATAGGCGCAGACGGCAAAGCCCGAGACGCCGGCGGCCAGTTCGGGCAAAGCCGCTTCCAGAGCCGCGAGGGCGAGCGGCGAAGCGCGGCCGTGGACATCGTGGCCGCCGGGCACGAAGACGACCGGGTCGGTTCCGAGCGCCGCCTTCAGTCCGTCGCGGGCGAGGTCACCTTGAGAAAAGCCGATCATGACCAGCGCCACGCGCCCGCCCTGTCCCTCGACCAGCGCGTTGGTGGCGAGCGTGGTCGACATCGACACCAGTTTTATGGCGGCCGGGTCGACCTTGGCCTTGTCCAGCACCGCGTCGACCGCGCCCGAAATGCCGACGGCAAGATCGTGGCGGGTGGTCAGCGCCTTGGCTTTGGCGAGTACCGCGCCATTTGGGCCCGACGCTTCGGACCACAAAACGGCGTCGGTGTAGGTGCCGCCTGTGTCGATGCCCAGAAAGAGCGGCGAGGCGGGCTTGGTCCTGGCAATCATGTCGGCGGGGCATTTCCAAGTGAACGAATGCCCCGCCTTTAACGCATCGATGCACGCCGCGAAAGGCGCTTGGCGCGGCGTCCTTTACGCCACGCTTGTCACATGTTGTTCAGATGCAGGATGTTGCCGTCCGGGTCCCGGAACCAGACCATCTTCATGTCGCCCGCGACGTGGATGTCGCCCTTGAGCTCCATGTCGGGATAGTGCTCGAAGGCGACGCCCCTGTCCTTGAGCGCGGTGGCGATGGCGTCGATCTCGTCGCCGACGCCCCATTCCACAGCATTGGCCTTGTTGGTTCCCGCGAATTCGGAGCGGTATACGATGAGTTTTGTGTCGCCGGTGCGGAATACCAGCACCTCGCCCATCGAATCGTCGACGAGGTCGAGGCCGAGAATGTTCTGGTAGAAATCCCGCGCACGGGCGATGTCGCCGACGGCGACAATCGCGGAGGATGATTTGTCCTTGAGCATTTTTTCTCCCTTTCGGTTGCGGCCCTCGGCTGACGAACGCCGCGCGGCCCGTCATGGTTGCGCCTTGCCACAGGACGTTCAGCGCGGCGGCGATCCTAGAAGGCGTCCGCCGCAGCCGTCCTTGAACATGCTGGGCGGCGAGAGGAACATCACCATCAAGGCCGCGGACATGGCGACATGACCGGGAATGCCGGCCTGGCAGACAGGCCTGTCGCCGACCACCTTTGCATGGCAGCGCCCGGTCTTGCGGCATCTGGCGCTGTGGCAGCGGGCAGGCGCTTCGTCGAACTCCAGCGCGATCTGCATGGCCTCGAGGCAGACCGCCTTGAAGACGGGGTGATAGTCCTCATCGTCATAGGCTTCATGTGCTTGCGGTTTCATGGAAGTATCCTTTTCTCTGGATTGTGGGCGCGCGGAACCGCCGACCCGAACCTCGAGGATCGGGAAGCCGACGCATGGACCGCGCCCTCGTTTTTTATTTTATGCGGCGCGACCCATGCGTCCGCCGGCGTTCTTGCCTCACCTCGGGGACGGCATTTGCGCCGCCACTCCCTCGGTCGAGGCCCGGACCTAAGGGCTCATCACCCAGCAGCACTACCGTTGTGCTGCCGACCCGGCGCCGTCGCCCTCCCCTGACCCCCGGTCCGGACCAGGGTTCCCGTGAGGGCGATGGACGGATTATGGGGGAGGGGTGGAGGGTGTGGATAAAACGGGGGTGAAAAAATGATCCCTCGACCGGTTCAGGTCAGCCATTTTCCGGTAAGTATCTGAAATATCGAGTGTGTTCGCCAAACGAAAATTTCGAGGCGTCCACGAAAAGCACTGGGTTTATCCCCGCGTCTTAAATCACAGCCGGCCCGGCAAGAGGTTGCGCTGCCACGGGCGACCGCGCTATCCACGAAGGCACAGGGGGAGATCAGATTGGCGAAATCAACACTCTTAAGCGCCGTTGCTGCCTATGGGGCAGCGGTCAGAGCAAAGCTGTCCAATTCCGCCATCCACGGCGCGCCTGAAGACCAGTTGCGCAATCCGCTCGAAATCCTGCTGCGCGAACTGGCGGGACTGGCCGGGTTCAATCCGAAACACGTTACGCTTGTTGGTGAGACAAGTCTGGCCGGCACCGGAACGAGGCCGGATTTCGCAATCAGCATCAACAATGCGCTGATCGGTTTTATCGAGGTCAAGGCGCCCGGCAAGGGCGCCGATCCAAGGCGGTTCACAAATCCGCACGACAAGGCGCAGTGGCAGAAACTCAAGGCGCTACCCAATCTGCTCTATACCGACGGCGCCTCATTCAGCCTTTGGCGGAACGGAGAGCAAGAGGGCAAGCCTGTTCATCTCGAAGGCGAACTTGAAAGCGCGGGCGAAAAGCTGGAAGCGCCGCGCGGGCTAGAGCTGCTGATTGCCGATTTTCTGAACTGGAAGCCCACTCCGCCGACAAACGCCAGGCAACTTGCGCAGGTGTCGGCGCGGCTCTGCCGGTTGCTGCGCGATGAAGTCATCGAGCAGCTGGAGCGAAAAAGCACAGGGTTGTCGGCGCTGGCCAAGGACTGGCGCAAGCTGCTGTTTCCGGAAGCTAACGACTACCGGTTTGCCGACGGCTATGCGCAGGCGGTGACATTCGGACTGCTCGTCGCTCGCGCCATGGACATTCCGCTTGCGGGCGGCATCCATCAGGCGGCCCACCAGCTTAGAAAATCAAACTCTCTGATCGGCACGGCGCTCGGCCTGCTGACCGATGACGATGCGAACTACCAGGCCTTGCAGACCTCGCTCGACACGCTGACGCGGGTGCTCAACGAGGTAAACTGGCATACGATCAGCAAGGACAAACCGGAAGCGTGGCTCTATTTCTACGAGCACTTTCTCGAAGTCTATGACAACGACCTCAGGAAGATGACCGGCTCCTACTATACGCCGCCGGAAGTGGTGTCGGCGATGACGCGGCTGGTCGACGAGACCTTGCGCGGACCGCTGTTCTCGCGGTCGGCGGGGCTTGCCTCAAGCGACGTAACGCTTGCGGACCCGGCGGTGGGGACAGGCACGTTCCTGCTCGGCGTCATGCGCAGCATCGCGGCGACAGTCGAGGCCGATCAGGGTCCCGGCGTTGTGCAAGGCGCGATCGAGGCGGCGATGAAGCGTCTCATTGGCTTCGAGCTGCAATTCGGGCCGTTCGCGGTGGCGCAGCTTCGGCTGATCGCGGAAATGCAGGCGCTGACCAAGCCGGCGGCAGGCACGACCCCAAAGCTGCCGGATTTGCAGCTTTTCATCACCGACACGCTGGGCAATCCATTCGTGGAGGAAGACGCTCGTGCAGAGCGGGCCGATCGCGCAGTCGCGAAAGGACGCCAACACGATCAAGAA
>JBGTLX010000235.1:0-3100 GCA_041743855.1 Rhizobiaceae bacterium
CTGGACGGCCATGAGGGCGACGATGACGAGCGACAGGGCTTTCGACATGCCGCGTTTGAGCAGCATCGGCGCGCGCTGTCAAAGCCAAGTCCGGCGAGTTCTCTCGACGATAGTCAGATGGACGCGGGATGGCGTCAGCGGCTAAAAGTCCGGGATGCGGATCGGGAGGCAAAAAAATGGCATCGCGCTATCACGAGGTCTATGCGGAGTGGAAACGCGACCCGGAAGGTTTTTGGGCGCAAGCCGCCGAAGCGATCGACTGGATAAAACCGTGGGACAAGGTCTTCGACGCCGAGGCCGGGGTCTATGGACGCTGGTTTACGGGCGCGCAGTGCAACACTTGCCACAACGCCGTCGACCGGCATGTCGAAAGCGGGCGCGCCGACCAAACCGCGCTGATCCACGACAGCGCCATTACCGGGATATTTGTGAAATTCACCTATGCCGAACTCAAGGCGGAGATCGTGGCGCTGGCTGCGGTGTTCGCCGATCATGGCGTGGAAAAGGGCGACCGCGTCATCCTCTACATGCCGATGGTTCCCGAAGCGGCGTTCGCGATGCTTGCCTGCGCGCGGCTCGGCGCGGTCCATTCGGTCGTCTTCGGCGGCTTTGCGGCGCGCGAACTCGCCACCCGCATCGACGACGCCAAGCCAAAGCTGATCGTCGCCGCCTCCTGCGGGCTGGAGCCCGGCCGCATCGTCGCCTACAAGCCGCTGCTCGACGGGGCGATCGATCTGGCCCGCCACAAGGTCGGGAACTGCATCATCCTGCAGCGGCCGCAGCAGGTTTGCGATCTGACCCCCGGCCGCGACATCGACTATGGCGATGCGGTCGGGGCGGCAAAGGCCGCCGGGCGCGACGTGCCTTGCGTGCCCGTTCTGGCCACCGATCCGCTCTATATACTCTACACGTCGGGCACGACCGGCCAGCCCAAAGGCGTGGTGCGCGACAATGGCGGCCATATGGTCGCGTTGAAATGGTCGATGGAAAACGAGTTCGGCGTCAGGCCGGGCGAGGTTTTTTGGGCGGCCTCCGATGTCGGTTGGGTGGTTGGCCATTCCTACATCGTCTATGCCCCACTGCTGCATGGCTGCACGACGGTGCTGTTCGAGGGCAAGCCAGTCGGCACGCCCGACGCCGGCACCTTCTGGCGGGTGATTTCGGAGCATGGCGCCGTTGCCTTATTCACCGCGCCGACCGCGTTTCGGGCCATCAAGGGGCAGGATCCGAAAGGCGAATTCATCCCGAAATACGATCTGTCCAAATTCAGGACGCTGTTCCTGGCCGGGGAGCGCGCCGACCCGGAAACGGTGAAATGGGCCGAGCAGAATCTTTCCGTGCCGGTGATCGACCATTGGTGGCAGACCGAGACCGGATCGCCGATCAGCCAGAACCCGGTCGGGCTCGGCCTGCTGCCGGTCAAATACGGCTCGCCCGGCGTGCCGATGCCGGGCTACGACGTCCAGGTGCTGGACGATGCGGGTCACCCCGCGCCAAACGGAACGCTCGGCAATGTAGCGATAAAAATGCCGCTGCCACCGGGCTGCCTGCCGACCCTGTGGAACGCCGATGAGCGGTTCGGAGACGCTTATCTTGCGGAGTTCCCGGGCTTCTACAAGACCGCGGACGCCGGCACTATCGACGAAGACGGCTATCTGTTCATCATGGCGCGCACCGATGACATCATCAATGTAGCCGGCCACCGGCTGTCCACCGGCGCCATGGAGGAGGTTCTGGCCGAGCACAGGGATGTCGCGGAGTGCGCCGTGATCGGCATCGCCGACGCGATGAAGGGACAGGCGCCTTGCGGCTTCATCGTGCTGAATGCCGGCGTCGATCGCGACAATGCCGCGATCGAGCAGGTAATCGTGGCGCTGGTGCGCGAGCGCATCGGCCCCGTCGCAGCGTTCAAGACCGTGGTGACGATCAAGCGCCTGCCCAAGACGCGGTCGGGCAAGATCCTGCGCGGCACGATGCAGAAGATCGCCGACGGCGAGGACTGGACCATGCCCGCCACCATCGACGACCCGGCCATCCTCGATG
The DNA here is from genome assembly GCA_041743855.1 of Rhizobiaceae bacterium. Taxonomy (GTDB): domain Bacteria; phylum Pseudomonadota; class Alphaproteobacteria; order Rhizobiales; family Rhizobiaceae; genus JBGTLX01. The sequence continues at coordinate 2,044 of JBGTLX010000235.1, forward strand.
AGATCACGGCGGTATTGAAGGGACGGGGGATGGGCGGACCGCTATAGGTCGGTCAGCTCTCCGTCTTCCATGCCGTCCCAGTATTTGATGCGTTCGGCGCTGACCTTGATCATGACCACGCCCGGCGTCTCGACGCCCTGCTCGAACCATTTGTCGAGTTCCGGCGTCCAGTGCTTCTCGAGTTCGGCCTTGTCGCGGATCAGCTCGGCCTCGCCGGAGACCGCGGCATAGAAGCTATCCTTGCCATTGAAGCCTAAGCTAACCATCGGATCGGCTTCGATATCCGCCACCGTGCGCGACTCCTCATAGGTAAAGTAAAAGGAATCGCCGTCATAATCGACATCGCCATTGTTACTCATAGGGCGCGCCGCGAACGAGCCGTCCTCGGTCGTTGTGGTCAGGAAGGCGATGTCGATGCCGCGCATCTTCTCGGCAATGTCGGTCAGGCTCATGGCGCTCATGGGACGTACTCCTTCGGGTTCATGAACGCGTCCAACATCCGCTGGCCGGGAAGGTTCCGCGCGGTCTTTGTTAAGCCCACGGCCCGGCCGGCCGGGTCCGCGCTGCCTCCGGCAGCGTCCCGGCGTTCGCTGGCCTATCCGATGCTACCGGCATCATGATTTTCTCGCTGCGCTCGAACCGGCTGCTCACCCACCGTTCTTAGCGAGCCAGTCCTTCAGGAAGGCGATTTCCTTTTCCTGCGCGGCGATGATCTCGTTGGAGAGTTTGGTCAGCTCCGCATCGTTGTCGCCGCTAGCCAGATAGGCTTTCGCCATGTCGATGGCGCTCTGGTGATGCGGGATCATCATGGCGGCGAAATCGGGACCGGGTTTTCCGGTCATCGTCATGGCGGCCATGTCGGTGTCCATCTTTTTCATGGCGTCCATATAGGCGGTCGATGCCGCGCTCATCTCGCCCATGGGCATGGTTCCGCCGTGGGCGCTGTGATCGTCCTGCGCGAAACTCTGGGGAGCGAAGGCCGCCGAGGCGAAAGCGAGAGCGGCGGCTGCGGACAGGAGCGAAAATCTGTTCATGGGAGTTGTCCTTTTGTTGAGCA
>JBGTLX010000236.1:0-3505 GCA_041743855.1 Rhizobiaceae bacterium
TCCCGTTCGCCGATGTGCGCGACGCCGGCGCGCTGCTGCAGCGGGCTGGCTTCGCCTTGCCGGTGGCCGATGTCGAGACGGTCACGGTGCGCTACGATACGGCGTTCGGCCTGCTGGCGGATTTGCGCGCCATGGGCGCCGCAAACGCCCTGCTCGCACGCTCGCGCAGGCCTCTATCGCGCCGCTTCCTTTCCCGCTTGGCCGAACTCTATGCGGACCGGTTTTCCGATCCGGACGGCCGGATCAGGGCGACTTTCTCGCTTGTCTGGCTGTCCGGCTGGGCACCCCACGCCTCGCAGCAAAAACCGCTGAAGCCGGGGTCGGCGCAGGTCTCATTGACGAAAATATTGGAGGATCCTGGGAAAGGCTGAACCGCGAACGTCGCGGCGTCAGTTGCCGATCGCATTCGCGAGCTTGTTGGCGTTGTCGCTCCACAGCGAGCCGATCGAGTTGCCGGTCGAACCCACGCCGACCAGTATGGCCATCGATATCAGCCCGGCGATCAGCCCGTATTCGATCGCCGTCGCGCCAGCGGTGTCTTTCCAAAATTGCCGGATCGTCGATCGCATGGGGCCATCCATCCTTTCGAGCACCTTAGCTTTCACTCGTTAAGAAAGGTTAACGGCACAGCGTTAAAAATGGTTAACGCGACAGGCTTAACGGCTGATGAAGCTCGCCGGCGGCGGTTTAGCAATCGCCGCGAGGCGTTCCATTGGCGCGGATGATGCAAACCGAATCGGGAGACGCCTGCAGCACGCTGCGCCGGATCGTATAGGCGCCACGCTGGCCGACCGAGCCGGTGCTGGTCATGTCGAGGCCGGTCGGGCGCGAATCGCTGATTTCGGTTTTCGTGTAGCTGTCGGCAAGCGGGGCGATGATCAGGGCCAGCGCGATCGCCGCCGAACCGAACAGCAGCGCCACGCGGAGCAAACCCATGCCCGCCACGCCTAACGCCGATGGGCGCGCATTGCGGATCTGGTCCCATTCCTGTTCCGGGTTCATCCATGGACTCCTGGCGCTGTCGACGCCGGCCATCACGGGCCGGTCCTTCAAACTGTCATCTCCGGCTAAAGGATTGATTAACGAAGGAAGTAAGGCAGTAGGCAATGGGCAATAGGCAGTAGCGGATTGGAAGAATCTGCCTACTGCCTACTGCCCTAAAGCAGATCAATCAAAAACGGTATCAACGGCGCATCGGCCGGCGGCATCGGATAATCGCGCAACTGGCGCGGCCGCACCCATTTCAGCGCCTGATGTTCCTTGGCCTCGGGCGTCCCCCAGAACCGCCGGCACACGAACAGCGGCATCAGCAGATGAAAGCTGTCGTAGGAATGGCTGGCGAAGGTCAGGGGCGCGAGGCAGGCGGTCCTGGTCTCGATGCCGAGTTCCTCGCGCAACTCCCGGATCAGGCAGCCCTCCGGGGTTTCGCCCGGCTCCACCTTGCCGCCGGGAAATTCCCACAGCCCGGACATCTGCTTGCCCTCGGGGCGCTGGGCGATGAGCACGCGCCCGTCGGCGTCCAGCAGCGCGCAGGCTGCGACCAGAAGGATTTCTCTCGGCAAGTCTTCCAAAACCGTCAGACCATTGGTTCGGGTGTATTGAGATTCATGTCAGGCCGAGTCGAGAATGGTGGATTTCGAGAACCGAAGCGCAGCGGACGTCCAAGCATGTCCCGGAAAAGTGTGTAGCGGTTTTCCGAGAAGGACATGCGCGAAGAAAACAGTACGTGAGCATCGGAAGCGCAGAAAGCCGCCATTCGCAGGCCGTCATGGCGTGAATATCATCACAGCCGTGGGCGGCGGTAATGGTAGCGATAGGTTTCGGCAAAACCGAGCGAGCCGTAGAGGCGTTGCGCCGCCTCGTTGCCGGCCTCGACCTGGAGCCATGCCGTTTGCGCGCCGCGCAGCCGCGCCCATTTGAGCGCCGAAAGCGCGATCCGCCGGCCAAAACCCTTGCCGCGCTCGGCAGCATCCGTGGCGATCTCGAACAGGCCCGCAAGATCGCCGTCATGCACGCAGATCGCGGTCGCCATCGGCGCCTCGTCGCTTTCGAGCACGAACAGCCCGGCTTCCGGCTGGATCGCGCCGATGATGCCGAGCAGCCCGGACCTCAAGGTCGGATCGGCGCTCTGCGTGTTCAGCGCCGCGTCGACGAAACGCCCCATGTCCTTCATCGGGATCTGGTCCATCGCGCCATGCACGGCGTCGTCGTCGAGAGGGAGTTGCATCACGATAGACTGGCCGAGCGTTTCCCAGCCTTCGGCGTCGAGATGGCGCGAAATCGCCTCTCCCGAAAGCGGCGACAGCCGAAAGGTCAGCGGCCGGACGAAGGCGTCGAAACGTTGCGCCGCGCGCGCGATGCGCTCTCCCAGATTATGGGTGTCGCCGGGGTCGAGCGGGTTGACCGAATTCAGCCGCTTGGCGGCGTGTCCTTCGGTCAGCCGCAGCACCCAGGTCCCGTCATAGTGAACCGTACCCGCCGGCCACGCCCGAAAGCCCGCCGCCTCGAAGCGGCGCACCGTCGCAAGCTCGGCCATGGGTTGGGAGTTTTTCACTGGAATTTCCATGGAGCTTTGCAACTATTCACCGGCTCGGCAGAGTAGAATTTGCATACTAGGGTATGTTGAGATTCAGGTCAGGCCGAGTCGAAAATGGTGGGTTTCGAGAACCGAAGCGGAGCGTACTTTTCGGTACGTGAGCATCGGAAGCGCAGAAAACCGTCATTTGCAGGCCGGCATGGCGTGAATATCAGCATACCCTAGCTGCGATAGTCGCCATTGATGGCCACATACTCCTTGGTCAGGTCGCACGTCCACACAGTCGCCTTGCCGCGTCCGATGCCGATATCGGCCCGTATTCTGATTTCGTCGCGCTTCATGTAGGCCGAAATCGCGGCTTCCGAATAATCGGGATCGCGTTCGCCCTGATGCGCCAGGCGGTTGTCGCCGAACCAGATCGACAAAAGGTCGCGGTCGGCCGGTTCGCCCGCCTTGCCCACCGCCATCACGACGCGGCCCCAATTGGCGTCCTCGCCAGCCACCGCGGTCTTAACCAGCGGTGAATTGGCGATCGACAGCGCGATTCGCTTGGCCGAGCGCGCCGATTTCGCGCCGGTCACCAAAACCTCGATTTGCTTGCGCGCGCCCTCGCCGTCGCGCACCACCTGCAGCGCCAGCGCCTTCAACACTTTGGTCAGGCCGCGCCGGAAACCCGCCAGCCGTGGGTCTTTGGCGTCGTCGATCGTTGGCGCACCCCGCGCCTTGCCCGTCGCAAACAACAGCAGCGTGTCGCTGGTCGACGTGTCGCTGTCGACGGTCACCGCGTTGAAAGTCGGCGCTACGGCCTTCGACAAAAGCGCCTGCAGGACGGGCGCGGCGATCGGCGCGTCGGTCGCCACGAAAGACAGCATCGTCGCCATGTCCGGCGCGATCATGCCGGCGCCCTTGGCGATGCCGTTGATCGTCACCTCGGCATCGCCGAGCCGGACCGTAACTGTCGCCACCTTG
>JBGTLX010000237.1:0-1883 GCA_041743855.1 Rhizobiaceae bacterium
CGTCTAACTAGAGCCGGTCTCTGCCTGGCGGCTAGCCTGCCATTGTCTGTCACGGCCCTGGCGCAGACGCCGGAACCGACAGAGAGAAGCATCTCCGGGCTGAAACTGTCGGGCGACCAGCCGATCCAGATCGAAAGCGACAAGCTCGAGGTCCGCGAGGCCGACAATCTTGCGATTTTCAGCGGCAATGTCAGCGTGGTGCAGGGGCCGACGGTGCTGAAGTCGGGCCGCATGACCGTGTTTTACGCCAAGGACGGCGGCTCGGCCGCTACCGGTTCGTCGAGCATCGACCGGCTGGAGGTCGACGGAAAGGTCTATGTCAAATCCGAAACCCAGGTCGCCACAGGCGACCGCGGTGTCTTCGACATGAAGACCGAAGTTCTGGTTCTCTCTGGCAGCAAGGTCGTGCTTTCGGAAGGCGAAAACGTGCTGGTCGGCTGCAAGCTCACAGTGCAGATGAAATCCGGGCAGGCGCAGGTCGAAGGCTGCAAGAGTGGGCAATCCGGTAGCGGCCGCGTTCAAATGTCGATCACGCCCGGAGCGGCCGATTGACCATGATGTTCCTATCTGAATGCGTTCTGCCGGAGGAAATTTGCGGCAAGGTCGATGGGTTTGGCGACGGGCGTACCGGACGTACGTCCGAGCCGAAGCCCGAAGGATTTAAAGCAAAGTCACCCGGCCCACCGGTCGAACCCCGTTTCTGCGAAACGGGATCAGTTCGCCCGGCAGGGTTTACCTGTTTCCGGGCGGCGGGCGCCCATGTTGTCGGCTCGCTCGATCGTACTCCCGGTACGCCCTTCGCGACCCTCCGCGTGGATCGCCTCGCCCACCGGGAAACAGAACTGCCTTCGGATAAGAACGTCATGGTCTACTGATGGGGGCAACGCTTCTGTCGCGCATGTTCCGCCCAAAACCCAAGGCGCGTGCGTCGACCGTGGACTTTTCCGCGTTCAAGGGCACGCTGATCGCGCGCGGCCTGACAAAAAGCTACAAGGGCCGGCAGGTGGTGTCGGGCGTGTCATTCGGCGTGCGCGGCGGCGAGGCCGTCGGGCTGCTCGGCCCCAACGGCGCCGGAAAGACCACATGTTTCTACATGGTCACGGGTCTCGTTCCCGTCGACAAGGGCGCCATCGAGATCGACGGTTTCGACGTGACCTCGATGCCCATGTACCGGCGCGCGCGCCTCGGCATCGGCTATCTGCCGCAGGAGGCGTCGATCTTTCGCGGCCTCTCGGTCGAGCAGAACATCCGCGCCGTGCTCGAAGTGGCCGAGAAAAGCCGCAAGCAGCGCGAACACGATCTCGACGCGCTTCTCGACGAATTCCACATCACCCATCTGCGCAAGGCCCCGGCCATATCGCTGTCGGGCGGCGAGCGCCGGCGTCTCGAGATCGCCCGCGCGCTGGCGACCCGGCCCGCCTACATGCTGCTCGACGAGCCTTTCGCCGGCATCGACCCGATCGCCGTCGCCGATATCCAGCAGCTCGTGCGGCACCTGACCGCGCGCGGCATCGGCGTTCTGATCACCGATCACAATGTCCGCGAGACGCTCGGCCTCATTGACCGCGCCTACATCATCCATGAAGGCGAGGTGCTGACGCACGGATTGCCCGACGAGATCGTCGCCAATCCCGATGTACGGCGGCTCTACCTCGGCGAAAGCTTTTCTCTCTAGGATATTCACCTAGGATATCACACACCCTGGGTGTCGAGCCGCGCATCCGGTGCTATAGCGGCTTTCCGGATCGCGCTTAGGATGGGGAAGATGGCGAAGACCGATATTGCGCGGCGGGTCTACAACCACGCCTGGAAGCTCGACCCGATCGTGCGCAGCCTGCTCGACACGGATTTCTACAAGCTCCTGATGCTGCAGATGATCTGGG
>JBGTLX010000238.1:0-1520 GCA_041743855.1 Rhizobiaceae bacterium
CATGCCGCACCCTGAAGGCGGGACCGTCGCCGCGCTCAACGCCTGCGTCGATGGCGGGATGGCCGACAAAGGTGCAGGGGATGCCGTATTGCGCGAAGAAGGGAACCTCGAACGGCAGCAGTGCCATGATGTGGCCGACCCGCTTCTTGAGCTTGCGGGCGCGGAACGGCCCCCAGGCCCAAAGCTGGGGCGCGACATAATGGATGACCGGGATGCCGGAGCCGCGGAGATGGTGAGCGAGCCTCAGGCAGAAACCCGGCGAGTCCACGGTCACGACCGCGTCGGGTTTGAGCCGGCGCACCGAAGCGGTCGTCTCGTTGAGGCGTCTGACGATGCGCGGCAGATGGGGCAGCACTTCGGCAAACCCCATCACCGACAAATCGCTCATGGGAAACAGGCTCTCGAGCCCCTGGCGCTCGCTTTGCGAACCGCCGACGCCGGCGAAGCGGACACGACCGCCCGTTTCGCGCTTGAGCGCGGCCATTAGCCGCCCGGCGAGATTGTCGCCGGACGCCTCACCCGAAACGATAAAGATCAGCGGCTCACGCCCGTCCATGCCGACTCCCACTAACCCCGCGCCGCGTTTAAGCATCCCGCCATGACAGGAAGGTTGCGGCCTGGCCGTGCCGCGTGCCACCGCGGTCGATAAGCTCCCACACCACGCCGTCCTTGATGATAAAGCGCCGGCCCGACTTGGCAACGCGCACCCCTCGATAACCCGCCAGGAAGCCGTTGCGCATAACTTCGTCCAGCAACGCTTGGCGCTCGGCCCGGTCGGGTGCCTCCGCGGATAGCCGCGACGGCAGCGCCATGAATTCGTCCCACGAATATTGGAAGCAAGCCTGTGCGGCCTTATTGGCATAAATGAATGTCGGATCCGCTTCGGTGCCGTGCGCCAGCACCACGAACGGCGCCTCGCGGTACAGCCAGCCGGCGTCCTTGCCAAGCGGAACGAGGGGCCTTCCCACCAGCCGCGCATGACTGCCGGCCAGCAAGTCGAAAAAAGCGGGATCGCTCGACAGATCCGCAAATCGGCGCTTTGGTGCGATGCTCATATGGCAGTCCGGTGAGAGACGGTCTCGCGCCGGATTAAGCCCATAGGATCGCGGTTGCGCTAGGAAAATTCGCCGCACGGCGAGGGTCATGGCCGAAGGGCTTCAAGAAACTATGAAGGGCGCGCCGGTCCCGAGGGCGGCTTACCCCGCCGGCGGCACGAAGGCGCGCATTATCTCGATCGATGTCTTGCGCGGCCTGGTCATGGCGCTCATGGCGCTCGACCATACGCGCGATTTTTTCGGCGCCGCAGGCTTCAACCCTCGCGACGTGACCGAGCCCGCTTTATTCCTCACGCGCTGGGTCACCCATTTTTGCGCGCCGAGCTTTATTTTTCTCGCCGGACTGTCGGCCTTTCTCTACGGCAGCGGGCGAGGCACCGCCGAGACCAGCCGCTTCCTGTTCGTGCGCGGCCTATGGCTCATTCTGATCGAGTTCACCATCGTGCGGCTCGGCTGGACCTTCAA
>JBGTLX010000239.1:0-1986 GCA_041743855.1 Rhizobiaceae bacterium
CCATGGACGGCGGTGGCGCAACGCCATCGCCGATCCGCCTGCGTGTGCTCAGCCTTGGCGCCGGCGTGCAGTCCACGACGCTGGCGCTGATGGCTGCCCTGGCGTCGTGGGGCCGATGCCCGACTGCGCCATCTTCGCCGACACCGGCTGGGAGCCGAAGGCGGTCTACGCGCATCTCGCCTGGCTGATGTCGCCGAACGTCCTGCCGTTCCCCGTCCGTGTCGTCTCCGCCGGGAACATCCGGGAAAACCTGATACGGGCAGCGGTCGGCGACCACTGGGCCCCGGTCCCTGCCTTGCCTGATCGTCGCGACACGGCCCCCGCCTCAACCGGCGGGATCTTGCTTTGCCTGTCGCCGTTCGGACGGGTCAGGTCATGACGGCAGCCACCGCCTCCTGCGTCATCTGGGGAAATCGGACGGCGGAAGCGGAACCGCCGGCTGGATTGCCGCACGGGGCGCGATCGTCGCGCGAGCCTGCCCATCCGTGGCCGAATTTCTCAACCGGCAAAGAGAGGTGTTGCCGGGCATTTGCAGATTGGTGCATGGACGCCCGGTTCATGGCGCGTTCGCTGTGCGGCTGGGGTCTCGGTGCCGGCGGCGTTGCCGCGGTTTCGTGTTTATGTCGATGTCTGTCGCCGGTCGTGATCCTGCCGGTTTCTGCAAAAGCCCGCCCACGGCGTCCTCGATGTGGCATGTCTGAACGGAGGCCGACTTCGCTGCGCTCGTCTCGCTCTCACACCCGCAACGGCCGGTCTCGTTTTCTTCCCCTGGCCGCTCACGCGTCCATTCCTCGCGAGACAAGAAAGCCTCGCCCTGGCCGCCCTCCACTTCGTTTCGGCCCTTCGGGTGCGGGTCGATCGCCTCCGGTCTGTCGACTGCCATCGAGGCCGCGATGGGCGCGGCTCGAGAAACGAAAGGAACACGACAATGGCTACCATCGGAAACTTCGCCTCCAGCGGCAACGGCTTCACCGGCACCGTCAAGACCCTCGCTCTGAACGTCAAGGCCAAGCTCGTCCCGGTTGAGCGCACCTCCGAGAAGGGCCCCGACTTCCGCATCCTCGCCGGCAATGTCGAGTTCGGCGCCGCCTGGAAGAAGACCTCGGAGCGCGACCGCGACTACCTCTCAGTCAAGCTGGACGATCCGAGCTTCCCCGCTCCGATCTACGCCACCCTGATCGAGGTCGAAGGCGAGGAAGGCCTCTCGCTGATCTGGTCCCGACCGAACCGGGACTGACCGCCCCGAAACGAAGGCCCCGCCGGACAAGGCGGGGCCGGCTCATCGACCCGGAAAGGAAGGGAAACGACACATGCGGAGAGTTTCGAACGCCCGCAAAGCAGGCAAGTTCACCACCCAGACCCAAGTCTATGTCGGACGCCCGAGCAAATGGGGCAACCCGTTCGTCATCGGGCGCGACGGGACCCGATCGGAGGTCATCGCGAAATATCGTGCGTGGATCGTCAAGCAGCCCGATCCAATGGCATCGCTCGACGAGTTGCGCGGTCGAAATCTCGTCTGTTGGTGCGCCCCGCATGCTTGTCACGCCGATGTGCTGATCGAGCTCGCAAACGAAACGTGATGGGGGAACGATTGCCACTTGTTCATCCGACCCGCCGGGTGAGCTGCTTTATGCTCATCGACTTTTCGGGTCGGCTGCGGGCTCGCTCGGCGATAACTCCTCGACGAGTTTCAAGAGTGCGCTTGTTGTTGGCGCGGGCATTTTAAGCATTCGGTCGATCAGTTTCATTTTCTCCTCGGCCGCTTGTCGGGTGGCGCCGAAAAGATGCGGCGCGGCGGCGTGGATCATTTCGAGCGGCGAGAAGCCGAGAATTTCGCTGAGGTGAATCAGACGGGTGACGTGCATCTTCGAAATTGCCCGCTCGTAGCGGGCAAAAACCTGTTCGGACAGACCGAGCATCATGGCGAGTTGGGCCCGGTTCAGATTCTGCTCGTCGCGCTTGATACGCACCAGATTGCTCAAAACC
>JBGTLX010000240.1:0-13879 GCA_041743855.1 Rhizobiaceae bacterium
AATGCCGAGTACCATGCCGCCAAGGAAGCCCAGAGCCTCAACGAAGGCCGCGTGCACGAACTGGAAGATTTCATCGCGCGCGCCGAAGTCATCGACGTGTCCAAGCTTTCCGGCGACAAGGTCAAGTTCGGCGCCACAGTGGTGCTCGTCGATGAGGATACCGAAGAAAAAAAGACCTATCAGATCGTTGGCGATCAGGAAGCCGATGTGAAGTCGGGGCGCATTTCCATTTCCTCGCCGATCGCCCGCGCGCTGATCGGCAAGGAAGTCGGCGACGCGATAGAGGTGCTTGCGCCCGGTGGCGCGCGCGGCTTCGAGATCGTCAAGGTTCAGTTCGCCTGAGCCGATTCGGCTTACCCCAACCGATGGCAAGAATTCGTGAGATCGGCGCGGTCGAGGTAATCGCGCCGCATTTCAAGCGCAGGCTCTCTGGCGTCACCAGCACCGTCGTCCAACTCGTGCCGCTCCAGGCGCGGACGCTGCGCATCGCAACTTTTGGACCCGGACTTCCGGCAAACATTCCGGCGATCGGCTGGAGCAGCCTTCCTGGCATGCTCCGCAAACCGGCCGGTCGGCCGTTTCGCATCTGGCACGCCCGGCGCAATGTCGAGATGCTGGCGGGCATAGTCTTGCGGGATATTTTTCGCGCGCCCATGCGGCTGGTGTTTACCTCTGCCGCACAGCGCCGGCACCGGGCCTTCACCCGCTGGATGATCGGGCGCATGGACGCTGTCATCGCGACCAGCCGGCGCTCGGGCGATTTTCTGGAGGCGCGCCCCACCATCATCATGCACGGGATCGACCTTGCGCGGTTTCATCCGGCACGGACGGCGGAGGACAGGTTTGCGGCGGCGGGTCTCGGCGGGCGCTACGCGGTCGGTTGCTTCGGCAGGATCAGGCATCAGAAGGGCACGGACCTCTTCGTCGACGCCATGATCGCGCTATTGCCGTCCTACCTCGACTGGACCGCCGTGATCACCGGACGGGTGACCGCCGAAAACCAGGCTTTCGCCGACGATCTCCAGAAGCGCGTGGCCGAGGCCGGACTGCAGGATCGCATCCTGTTTCTCGGCGAGGTTCCCGATATCAAGATCTGGTACCGGCGGCTGACGCTTTATGTCGCGCCGTCGCGCAACGAAGGCTTCGGGCTGACCCCGCTGGAAGCGATGGCGTCGGGGACCGCGGTAGTCGCCAGCGACGCAGGCGCCTATGAGGAGATGATCGTCGAGGGACGGACCGGCCATGTCGTCGCCGCAGGCGACGGCGAAGCGCTGCAGGCGGCGATCCGCGCCTATATGGACGATCCCGACAAAGCACTCCGGGACGGGCAAGCCGCGTTGAGCCACATCCACGCAAACTTCGCCTTAGAAAAGGAAGCCGACGCGATCCGGGAGATTTACGAGCGGCTCTGGCGCGATTTTTCGCGCAACCCTTCCTTGAAAAGCTCAAGGTAGTCCGAACAGACGGCCTCTTCCGAAAAAGTCTTTTGCAAAGTCGCCGCGCCGCCCGCAGCCAGGCTCCGCGCATGGTCCGGATCGGCTTTCACGGCGTTCAACGCATCCGCCAGACCGGCAGCGTCGCCAATGTCGAACAGCCGTCCGTTTTTGGCGTCATCGATCAGCCACAACGGGCCTTCCGAGCGGCTTGCGACCACGGGCACGCCGGCTGCCCACGCTTCCAGGATGACGTTGCCGAGCGGCTCGTGGGTCGATGGCATCACCACGGCGTCGGCGGCTGCGAAGAAGGATTTGGGGTCGCGCTGCCAGCCCGCCCAGCGGATGCGATCGGCGACGCCAAGTTTCGCCGCCTGGCTTTCAAGCGCGCCCTTCTCCTCGCCCTCGCCGATCAGCCACAGGATCGCGCCGGGCAGGTGCGACAGGGCCGCGACCAGCGTATCGAAACCCTTGCGCGGCACGAACCGGCCGGCGGCAGCGACGACGAATGCGTTTTGCGGCGTGTCTATCGTCTCGCGGCGTATGGCAATTGTCGGTCCCATCTCGGTGAAATTGGAAATCGTCTCGCACTGCTTCTTCCAGCCCATGGATTTGACGTGGCGAACGATGTCGGGCGTGTTGCATACGATGATGTCGATGTTGCGGAAATAGCCAAGCTCGCCCGGATAGTCGCCCATGCGCGCCACGCGAAGGAAATGCGGCAGGCCCGGCATCGAGCGCGCCCCGCGTGTCAGCCAGGACATCATCACGTCCGGGACAAAGGCGTCGATCACCTTCCGCCGCCTGTACTCGTAAAACCAGCGGCCGAGCGTGCGGCGCCGCCATACGCCCTCGGTGACGCCAATGGCGGGGTCCATTGCCTCGCGCCATGGGCGCTCCGTCCGGATCATCGCGTGCTGCGGTATGTTGCGCCTGGCCAGCGCATTGGCAAACTGGACAAAGAATCGTTCCGCTCCGCCGTCGCGCCCATAGTGGAAATGCATGACTTTCATGAGTGAGACTTGCGGGCTTCCGCCTTCTTGGCGAGGTGCCGTTGCAGGATCTTCATCTCGGTCATCAGCGAATAGATCAGGCCGGTTGCGGCATAGATGAAGCCAGCCCAGCCGCATAGAAAGAGGCGGCGAAAGAAGAATATCCTGATGAAGTAAAGCGGCGGATTGAGGAACAGCCGGAAGCGGCGCGGCCAGCCGAGCGTTTCGTAGAGGTATTCGGCCTTCAGGCTTGAATACTGGTTTTCCTTGAGCAACTGGTCGTGCAGGCCAAGCGGGCGATAGTGAAGGATCGTGCCGTCCCTGTCCCAATTTACCGGTCCCGAGACGTCGATACCCTCATGGACCATGATACGCTCGTCGAACCGCGCTTTTTCCCGCCTGGCGAGTCTTATGATCGGATGCGCGTCAACGCCCTTCGGCACGAAACCATAGCCGATCAGATAGGGGCGGCGGCTGAACTTCCAGGCGTCCCATCCGCCTTCAGACCGAACCAGATGAGGCACTTTCAACCGCATCTCATCGTCCAGCCTTTCATCGGCGTCGAGGCTCAGAACCCAATCGCCCGACGTTTGGTCCAGGGCGAACTGCTTCTGTTTGGCATAGCCGGGCCAACCCGCTTCTAACAGCCTGATCGGCAGCCCTTCGTTTGCGAGTCGGTTGATGATCTCCAGCGTGGCGTCTGTGGAGCCGGAATCGACGACGACGATCTCATCGCAGATATCCAGGCTGCGCAGGCAGTCCTCGATATAGTCGGCTTCGTCCTTGCAGATGACGAAACCCGAGATCGTCGGCAAGCGAGTGCCGCCGAGGTCACCGCCGGCGGTTTCGCTCGTGCCGCCAGCCCGGTCGACTGACTTTTGTAGCTTCGGAAGATCCATCTTTGCCGACGCCCATTCTCGCACCGGAATTGTGTTTTGCGACACGACCCGCGCCCTCACTACCGCTTCCAAACGCACAGCGTCAACAAAGTGAGTAAGTGCGGTAGTTTATGCGGAAATCGCCATCACGCCCTCGTCCTTCACCTGGCGGATGGTGAGAGCCGTCCGAACGGTGTCGACATTGGGCGCGGAGGTGAGTTCCTCTATGACGAAGCCTTGAAATGCGCCGAGGTCGCTGGCGACGCAATGCAGGAGAAAATCCGATTCGCCCGACACCATCCAGGCCTGCCTGACGATCGGCCAGCCGCGGGTCAGTTCAGCGAAGGCTTTCAGCGCGCCGTCGGACTGGTGGTGGAGGCCGACCAGGCAGAAAGCCACGACGCCCTGACCAAGCGAAGGCGCGTCCAGAAGCGCGCGATAGCCGCGAATGATGCCGGTCTCCTCGAGGCGTTTGACGCGGCGCAGGCATGGCGGCGCCGAGATGCCGACGCGCCGCGACAGTTCGACATTGGTGATGCGGCCTTCGCCCTGCAATTCCCGCAGGATCCGCCAGTCGATCGCATCAAGTTCGGTCCTGATCGCCATATACCGGTCCTGTATTCAAGAATCTGTCGTGTCTCCCGTTTAGACTATTCCCCGCGCCGGGCCACCTCAAGAAGGCCGGATCGGACGCGTAAATCCGCAGGCGCGCCGCAATCGCGGAAAGTCCGGGGAGGAATGCCGCGTTGACTTGCTGCAATGCGGCGCAATCCCTAAATTAGCGCAAGGCTTCAACAGGTCGGGTTTTGCCCGGCCTTCGATTTTCCAGATGAAAGCATTCCGATGTCTGTTCCCCAGTCCGTCAGGCACGCACCCGTTCTCATTATCGGTTCCGGTCCGGCCGGCTACACGGCGGCGATCTACGCCGCGCGCGCCATGCTGTCGCCATTGCTGGTCGCCGGACTTCAGCAAGGCGGGCAGTTGATGATCACCACGGATGTCGAGAACTATCCGGGCTTCGCCGATCCGATCCAAGGGCCATGGCTGATGGAACAAATGCTCAAGCAAGCCGAGCATGTCGGGACGGAAATCGCCAATGACCTGATCACGGAGGTGGATCTGAATGTGCGTCCGTTCCGCCTGAAGAGCGATTCGGGCACGCTTTACACCTGCGATGCGCTGATTATTGCGACCGGCGCGCAGGCCAAATGGCTCGGCATTCCGAGCGAGCGGATTTATCAGGGGTTCGGCGTCTCGGCTTGCGCCACCTGCGATGGCTTCTTTTACCGGAACAAGGACGTCGCCGTGATCGGCGGCGGCAATTCGGCCGTGGAAGAAGCGCTGTATCTTTCGAACATCGCCAAGAGCGTCACCGTCATTCATCGGCGCGCCGAGTTTCGAGCGGAGCGCATCTTGCAGGAGCGCCTGTTCAAGAAAGACAATATCCGCGTCATCTGGGACACGATCGTCGACGAGGTCACCGGTACGCCGGGCCGGGCGCCGATGCCGCCCTCGGCCAGCGGACTTGTTCTGCGCAACGCCAAGACCGGAGAAGTTTCGGATTTTCCGGTCGACGGGGTGTTCGTGGCGATCGGCCATGCGCCGGCGGTCGAACTGTTTGTCGGCAAACTGAAGCAGAAGCCGAACGGCTATCTGTGGACCGCGCCAAATTCGACCCAGACCGATGTGCCGGGCGTGTTCGCCGCCGGCGACGTGGCCGACGACATCTATCGCCAGGCAGTAACGGCGGCCGGTCTCGGCTGCATGGCGGCGCTGGAGGCGGAAAAGTATCTGGCCGGCGTCGAGGCGCATCGCGAGGCGGCGGAATAGTTGCGTCTAGTACGGCGGGCTTGAGGGGAAGTCATGGGGCTCGATTGGGACAAGCTACGCGTGTTTCACGCCGCGGCGGAAGCTGGATCGTTTACCCATGCGGCCGAGACGCTGCGCCTGTCGCAATCGGCGATTTCCCGGCAGGTCAGCGCGCTGGAGCATGATGTCGGCGTGCCTTTGTTCCATCGCCATGCGCGCGGTCTGGTGCTGACCGAACAGGGCGAAATGCTCTATCGCACGGCCCATGACGTTCTCATGAAGCTGGAGGCGATCAAAACCAGGCTGACCGAGACCAAGGACAGGCCTTCGGGCGTGTTGCGCGTGACAACCACCGTCGGGCTAGGCACCGGCTGGTTGACCGAACGCGCGAAAGAGTTTCTCGACCTTTTCCCGGAAATCAACCTCCAACTCGTCCTCACCAACGAGGAGCTTGACTTGACCATGCGCCAGGCTGACTGCGCCATCCGGCTGCGTCAGCCGCAGCAGCCGGACCTTATCCAGCGAAAGCTCTTCACCGTGCATCTGCACGTCTTTGCCTCTCAGGTCTATCTGGAACGCCATGGCAAGCCGCTGTCGGTGGGCGATCTCGACCAGCATCGCATCGTGACGTTCGGCGAGCCTGTGCCGCATTATCTCGGCGGCCTCAACACGCTGGAAAGCGTCGGGCGAGGGGACGGCGACAAGCGTGCTTCGGTGCTGCAGATCAACGATCTGATGTCGGTGCGCAGGGCGGTCAGGCGAGGCGTCGGCATCGCCATGCTACCGGACTACATGGCCGATAAGGAGTCGGGCCTCGTGCCGATACTTTCCGAGATCGAAGCTCCGTCCTTCGACACGTTCTTTGTTTATCCGGACGCCATGAAAAATCAGGCCAAGCTCAAGGCGTTTCGCGATTTCATCTTTGCCAAGGCGCGCAACTGGTCCTATTGAACCGGAGACGCTATGCCCGCGCCGCGTTGCTATTCGCCGGCGCGCCAGGGCCGTAGTCGCGGAAGCCAGCCGGGAACGGACCGGCGATAGGCCTCGTACTCTGCGCCGTACCGTCGGACAAGTGTGGGTTCCTCATAACCGCGCACGAACGCAAACACGGCCGCGAAAACGACCGCCGCGTAAGCCACAAGCGTCGCCCGGCCGAAGATCAACGCCTGTCCGATGATGATCGACAGCACGGCGATATACATCGGATTGCGCACAAAACGGTAGGCGCCGCCGACCACCAGCCGCTCGGTCGGCGCGATCGGCGCCGGCGTGCCCGAACCCTCCGTTGCGAAGCGCAAGAAGGCGTGGCCCAGCGCCGCCAGGCCAGCGACAACGAGGACCGCGCCCGTCGCGCGGAACGCAAGAATGGGCGTCAGGGGCAATCCATACCGTGCGGTCATTATCCATGGGACGAGGCCGGCGACCACGCCCGGCGCCAGAATGAAAAAAATCGTGCTGCCGACGATGGCTGATGGCGTGCGCACGCTGTTGATCCCGCGGTTTTCAACTGTGCGCCACATTACACCGGCGATTTCGTTGTTTCCATCGGTCACCGGCGCACGCCGCTCCCGTCGAATTGACGCGCGGAGAAAATCCCGCCGCTATTCCCGTCCTGCCAATGCGCGGCAAGTATTGGACCACAGACCTGAACTTTTTGCATGGGAGCGTTGCGAGCAAAATGGTTGAAAGATAAGCAGCGCTCGCACATATGTTCATCATCTCAGGGCGCGTTCTCCTCCCATTAGCGCCCCGAGTGTTCCCCTCTGGAGGTTTGGTCCTAACGGGCACACTTCCATTAAACTCAAGCCGGATCTTCGCGATCCGGCTTTTTTTGCACGAATTTTTCTCTCAGGCGGCCTTGCCGCTGGTGTTCATCACCTCGTCGGCGAGCCTGCCCGTCAGTTCCGCCATATGGCTGAAGGTCGCGCGATAGCTGGCGACGCCTGCCGTCGCCGAACGCAGCTCGATGATCAGGTCGCCGATCTCGGATTGCGGCATGGTCGCCTCGACCACGTCCCAGCCCGGCCACCCGGGTCTGGCGTCGTAGCCCAGGATATGGCCGCGCCGTTGCGGCACCAGCGCCGTGATCTTGGCGGTGGCGTCCGAAGGCGTGAAGATCTCGACTTTCATGATCGGCTCAAGCAGCACGGGCGAGCACTGCGCCATGCCCTCCTTCATGCCGATCCGCGCGGCCATCTGGAACGCCATGTCCGACGAATCCACCGCATGGTACGATCCGTCCGAAAGATTGACCGCGATGTCGACGACCGGGAAGCCCAGCGGGCCGGATTTGAGATAGTCGCGAATGCCTGTCTCGACCGACTGGATATATTGCTTCGGCACGACCCCGCCGGTGATCGTGTCGGTAAATTTGAAGCCCGAGCCGCGCGGCAGCGGCTTGATCTCGATTACCACGTCGCCGAACTGGCCATGGCCGCCCGACTGCTTCTTGTGGCGGCCGCGCTGGCTGGCGCTCTTGCGGATTGTTTCGCGGTAGGGAACGGCCGGGGCGCGGCCCTCGATCGGAATCTGGTTTTTTCCCTCAAGCCGCTCGACAACGACGCGCAAATGCATCTCGCCATGGCCCGACAGAACGGTTTCGCCCGAATCCTGGTTGTGGCGCAGCGTCAAAGAGGGGTCTTCCTCGGCGAGCCTTTGGATGGCCGCTGACATTTTCACCTCGTCCTTGCGCTCCTTGGGCCTCAGCGCGAAGGCATAGACAGGCTGGGGCGGCTCGACGGCCGACAACTGCGGCGTCCCGTTCTTGGCTGAACTGAGGGTTTGCCCGGTCTTGACATCGTCGAGCTTGCCGAGCGCCACGGTGTCGCCGGCCTTGGCCGAGGTCAATTTCGACTGATCCTTGCCGAGCATGCGGTAGATGCCGGATACCTTGGCCGTGTCGCTGGCCGAAATCCAGAGCTCCGCGCCGTCCGCGACGGTGCCCGACAATATTCTGGAAATCGACAGCTTGCCGCCATGCGCCGTGTGGATCGTCTTCATCACCTGGACGACGGCCGAATTGCCGTCGGTCAAGCCGAGACGCTTTCGCGTGGCTTCGACGTCGGGCGCATCGTGGCGGATCGCCTTGAGCAGGCGCAGCACGCCATTGCCCTTTTCCGCCGTGCCGATCAACACGGGCGTCACCGACCCGTCGCGAAGGTCCGCGGCCAGATCGTCGAACACTTCGTCGCGCGGTGGCTCCTTCTCCTCGAGCAACTGCTCCATCAGAAGGTCGTCATGGTCGGCGAGCGTCTCCAGCATCGAAAACCGCGCCTCGACCTCCCGCGCCTTTTCGTCGTCCGGAATTTCGGCGATCTCGCTTTCGGCGAAATCGCGCCAGATATAAGCGCGCTCCAGCGCCAGATCGATCGACCCGACGATGGCGCCGTCCTTGCGCAGCGGAATCTGCCGCAGCAGCAATGGGCTCGCACTGGCCTGCTGGATCATCTTGAGCGTGTCGCGCACGCCCGCTGTGATCTTGTCGACCTTGTTGAGGAACAGGATGCGCGGAATGCCGAGATCGTCGAGCTTGCGCATGATCAGTTGCAGGGCCGGGATCTTCTTTTCGTCGGCCTCGGCAACGACGACGACTACATCGCAGGCGGCCAGCACCGGCTCGGCCTCGAAGGCGAACTCGACGGAGCCGGGACAGTCGATGAAGGTCAGGCTTTCGCCCATGAATTCGGTCGTGGCGACGCAGGCCTCCACGCTCATTGCATGGGCGCGCGCTTCGGCGGAATGATCGGAGACGGTGTTGCCGGACGATACAGGGTTCTGCCGTTGGATCGCGCCGGTTCGGGCGAGAATGGCTTCAAGAAGGGTGGTTTTACCGCTGGCGAAGGGACCGACGATGGCTATGCATTTCGGTCCCGTGCGTCTTCCTCCGGCGCGATTTCCCATGATGACAGACCTCCACTCAGGCGTTTTTCCGGGAGCGGCGGCCGGCGCATGGCCGTCGCGGGACGGATCTTACGTCCGCCTCAGCAAGCATCGTCACATGGCTTTCCCCGCAGGGCAAGAGGGATGGCTTGGCATCGCGCGCCCATTTGGCCATGATCGGTCCAGCCGCAGCTAATGCGCAGGCGCGCTTGAACAACCGGAGCCATTTCATGAAAGTCATCCCTCGCGGCGCCGCACCGACCAAGCGGGCGCCTGATAGCTGGTTCACCGGTACAGTGCTGCAAACGCCGATTATCGAAGCCGAGGCGCCCGCTCGCCTGCGCGCCTTGCTGGTCAGCTTCGAACCGGGCGCGCGAACGGCGTGGCACACCCATCCGCTTGGCCAGACGCTTCACATCGTTGCTGGCGCGGGCCTTGTCCAGAGTTGGGGCGGCGCGGTCGAGGAGATCAGGAGCGGCGACACGGTCTGGTTCGAACCCGGCGAGAAGCACTGGCATGGGGCGGGACCGGCGACCGCCATGAGCCACATCGCCATGCAGGAGGCGCTCGACGGCGTCACCGTCGAGTGGCTCGAGAAGGTCTCGGACGAGCAGTATGGCGGGTGAACCTCCCCTGGCGGGAAGGTCGTGCCCGCTCAGGTCAGGCTTGCCGTAAACCGCTGAATGCGCGTGCAGGCTTCCTCAAGCAGATCCTCCGAGGTCGCATAGGAAATGCGGAAATTGGGCCCGAGGCCGAAAGCCGATCCAAACACAACCGCCACGCCTTCCGCGTCAAGGAGTTCGCTGCAGAAGGTCTCGTCATTGTCGATGATCTTTCCGGCCGCTGTCTTTTTGCCGATCAGCTCGGCGCAGGACGGATAGACATAGAACGCACCCTCGGGCGAGGGGCAGGTGATGCCGCGCGCCTGGTTGAGCATCGAAACAACGAGATCGCGCCGGTTTTGGAAAATCGCCTTGTTCCTCGGGATGAAGTCCTGCGGTCCGTTCAGCGCCTCGACGGCGGCCCATTGAGCGATCGTGCAGGCGCCAGATGTCTGCTGGCCCTGGATCATGTCCATAGCCTTGATGAGCGGCACCGCTCCGGCCGCGTAGCCGATGCGCCAGCCTGTCATCGCGTAGGCTTTCGAGACGCCGTTCATGGTTAGCGTGCGCTCGTAAAGTTTCGGCTCCACCTCGGCGATCGTCTTGAAGACGAAATCGCCGTAGGTAAGGTGCTCGTACATGTCGTCGGTCAGCACCCATACATGCGGATGTTTCAACAGCACGTGGGCAATGGCGCGCAATTCGGCCTCGCTGTAGGCCGCGCCGGACGGGTTGGAGGGCGAGTTCATCAGCAGCCACTTCGTTCGTGGCGTGATCTTGCGCTCCAGCGCCTCGGCCGTCAGCTTGAAACCATTGTCTATGGTGGTTTCGGCAAAGACCGACGCGCCGCCGCAGAGCGCAACCATGTCTGGATAGCTGACCCAATAGGGGGTCGGGATGATAACCTCGTCGCCCGGGTTAAGCGTGGCCATGAAGGCGTTGAAAAGAATCTGCTTTCCGCCTGTGCCTACAATCGTCTGCTCGGGGCGGTAATCGAGATTGTTTTCCCGCTTGAATTTTTTCGCGATCGCCTCGCGCAGCGGGACGATGCCGGAAACCGGCGGATATTTGGTCTCGCCGCGGCGGATCGCGTCGATCGCCGCGTTCTTGATGTTGTCGGGCGTATCGAAATCGGGTTCGCCGGCGCCAAGGCCGATGATATCACGGCCGGAATTTTTCAGCTCGCGCGCCTTCTGCGTGACCGCGATGGTCGCGGACGGTTTTACGCGGGAAAGGGCGTCGGCGAGGAAAGCCATGGGTGTCTCCATTGAAACTGGCCGCCTTCTGCGGCGCGCCTCTATTGTCCGATCACGCGGCAATTCGCAAGCGTCGCATCCTCACATCGGCGAGTTGCATCCGTTAACGAGCGGTAAAACCTTGCACCGCTAAGATCGCGTCAGTGCAACGCAGGTCCCGGAGTCAGCATTCGTGCCGCACAGCATGGATTTCGTCCACATCGTTCAGGGGAATGATGGCGTATCGACCGGCGCCTGGGGCCCTCACATGCTCAAAAGCGCCTTCCAGCCGATCTTCGCCTTTCGCGGCGACAAGCTTTCAATTGTCGCTTTCGAGGGGCTGATCCGACCGTTTCTCGACGGCGAGCCAAGCTCGCCCGCGGCGTTTTTCGCCAGCATACCGCTACAGGAGCGGCTGCAGGTCGAGACGCTGACCAGGACGCTTCACTTCCTGAACTCCGCTGCCTGCCTGCCCCCGGCGGCATCCATATTCGTCAATTTCGATCCTTCTATTTTTACGGACCGCGCCATCGCCGAGAGCGCGTTGCACGACATGCGCCAGGTGCTCGCCCATACACGCACCGACCCGCGCCGGGTCGTTTGCGAGGTGACCGAGAAAAAATCAGGGTCGCAGGACGCGCTGTTCGCCTTCACCGCGGCGCTGAAAGCCGGCGGCTTCCGTGTCGCGATCGACGATTATGGCGCGGAAAGCTCGGATATGGACCGGATCAGGCGGCTGCGTCCCGACATCGTGAAGTTCGATGCGCGCTGGATCACAAGGCTGATGGAATCGGGACCCGGCTACGCTCTGCTCGCCACGATGGTGGCGACATTCGCCGATCAGGGCATAGCAACCGTCTTCGAAGGCATCGAGGAAAGCTGGCAACTGGAACTCGCGGAAAAAGCCGGCGCGTCGATGGTGCAGGGATATGTGCTCGCCCGTCCCGAGATCGCGCCGACGAGCTTTTCGGCGCTCCGCCAAGCGGAAATTTTGGACCCAGACGCGCGGTCGACGCCAGACGGCGCCAATGCCGCTACCCCGGCGGCTCGCCCGGCAGGCAGGCCGTTCGGCCGAAGGTCGCATTCGTGATTAAGGAGACGGGGCGTCCGGCCCTGGTCTCCGACGCCATCGCAGTCGACGAAGTCGGTATCGAGTCCGGCATCTTCGGGACATACCGACTGAGGAGTTCCTACCGGCCGATTTTCGCATGCGAGGGCGATGCTCTTGTTCCGGTCGCGGTGGAAAGCCTGATTGCGCCGCACCGAAACGGGCGGTCCATCTCTCCGGAACGTTTTTTCGGTCAGCTTGCGCCGGAGGATGCCTCGTTTATCGACAACATGTGTCGTGCGCTGCATGTGCGCAATCGCCGTAATATCGGCGTTGAAGCGCTTGATCTTTATTTCAAATACGATCCCCGTGCCTTTGGCGAAACGTTGCTGGTCGACAACCTGCCTCTCCAGATAGCCAAAAGCGGAATGGATTCCCGCTCGGTAGTCGTCGAGATAATCGACCCTGCGGCGCTCGAGCCTTCTTTCTTTCTACAGCTTGCCGCGGAGTTGCGCGGTATCGGCGTCAGGGTGGCGATAACCGAGTATGGAATCGTGCGCCCGGCACAGCACCCTTTCGATGTCGTCAAACCCGAAATCGTGCGGATGGATGGTTTCTGGTTTCAAAAGCTTTGCCGCGCCAAGGCGACGGTGCGGCTTTTCGGCCTGCTGGTATCGGGGTTTCACGAGCGCGGGGCCACGGTGCTCGTCACAGGCATAGAGGACGCTGCGCACCTGCATGTCGCGTTGTGGGCCGGCGCCGATCTGTTCTCTGGCGGCCACCTTGCCCTGCCAGCTCTGGTCGGAACCGTTTTCGACGAAGCGCCCGTTTCCATAACCGGTCTGATGGGACCGGAACCGAATGTGCTGCGGTTTGCCCGGTAACGCATCAGCCGCGCTGATATCTTGGCCAAAACTAATCATTGGAGGCAGTGCCGCTTCGGCGCGATAGTTCCGGCGCGGGGAGAAGCGCTATGAAGATTTACGGCATGCAAGACAGCGGCAATTGCTACAAGCCGCGGCTGCTGATGGCCAAGCTGGGGTTGCCGTTCGAGCATGTCGAGGTCAGTTCGCGCGACGGATCGACCCGCAGGCCCGATTACCTCGCCAAAAATGCCAACGGCAAGGTGCCGCTGCTCGAACTGAATGACGGCCATTATCTGGCCGAATCCAACGCGATCCTGCTTCATCTGGGCGAGGGCACGCGCTTCGTGCCGGTGGACCCTTACGAGCGCGCGCTCGCCTATCAATGGCTGTTCTTCGAACAATACAGCCACGAACCCTTTGTAGCGGTGCGCCGCGCCCTTCTGAAATATCCGGAGCGCGCCGCACAGGCCACTCCCGAAAGGCTGGCTGCGACGCTCGAAGGCGGCAACAAGGCGCTTGGCGTAATGCAGGCACAGTTGGTCAAGACGCCGTTTCTTGCCGGGGAGGGGATGACCGTCGCCGACATCGCGCTTTACGCCTATACGCACGAGGCCGGCATAGGCGGCTTCGACCTCGGAGCGTTTCCGGCGGTGAGGACATGGTTGGCCAATGTCCAAAACGATCCGGGCCACGTGCCGATGGACTGGCTGCCGTGATCGCAGTCCGGTACTCGTTCACGCGCCGCAAATAGTTCGTCAAGCAATTCCAAGCTATGCCGCACAAGAAAAAAGGCGGGGTAAACCCCGCCTTCCGCTCCTTGGTAGCCTGATCGGAAACATCCGATTTGAAACCTGCAGCTATCTGCTGTTCAGGACCTTCATTTCACATGCGACCGTCGCGCGCTTTTGGCGCAGCCGTCAGTACATCCGTGACTTGCCGCGCGCTCCAGACCGAAGGCCGGGTGCGCGCGAAACTAAATCAGGCTGCCTTGGTCAGAGATCCAGCCGAGGACTTGCCGGTGCGGCGGTCCTGCTCGATCTCGAAATTGATCTTCTGGCCTTCGACCAGGTTCGACATGCCAGCGCGCTCGACAGCGGAGATGTGGACGAAAACGTCCTGACCGCCATTGTCGGGCTG
>JBGTLX010000241.1:0-15733 GCA_041743855.1 Rhizobiaceae bacterium
TATAAATGTGCTCGCCTCGGTCATCTTCGGAGAGCGCGAAGGCGCTTTTTCCGACGCCTGCAACAAGGCGATTGAGTTCGGCAAGCCCGTTCTGATGCGCGACGACTGGAAGCGCATCTTCGAACCTCAGGAGATCGCCGAGAGCATCCGGCGCATCACCTGACTGCAACCGGCCGGTGCGCCGGGAAATTTCACCTTTTTCACACTGGGAGGACTAAGCATGAAAATGACCCGTAGATTGACGCTTGCCGCGATGGCCGGCGTATTCGCCCTCGGTACGGCAGCCCCTGCCTTTGCCGCAGATCTCATCGCCATTATCACGCCGTCGCACGACAATCCCTTCTTCAAGGCTGAGGCGGTCGGCGCCGAGGCCAAGGCGAAGGAACTTGGCTACGAGACGCTGGTGCTCGTGCATGACGACGACGCCAACAAGCAGTCGGAACTGATCGACACGGCGATCGGACGCGGCGCCAAGGCGATCATCCTCGACAACGCTGGCGCGGACGCGACGGTGGCGGCGGTGCAGAAGGCGAAGGATGCAGGGATTCCCTCCTTCCTTATCGACCGCGAGATCAACGCGACCGGCGTCGCCGCCGCGCAGATCGTGTCCAACAATTACCAGGGCGCGCAGCTCGGCGCGCAGGAATTCGTCAAGCTAATGGGCGAAAAGGGCAACTATGTCGAACTGGTCGGCAAGGAGTCCGACACCAATGCCGGCATCCGCTCCAAGGGCTATCACGACGTCATCGACGAATTCCCGGACCTGAAAATAGTCGCGCAGCAGTCTGCCAACTGGAGCCAGACGGAAGCCTTCTCCAAGATGGAGTCGATCCTGCAGGCCAATCCCGAAATAAAGGGCGTCATTTCGGGCAACGACACCATGGCGATGGGTGCCTGGGCAGCGCTCGAGGCTGCCGGCCGCAAGGACGTGATTGTCGTTGGCTTCGACGGCTCGAACGATGTGCGCGACTCGATCAAGGCAGGCGGCATCAAGGCGACCGTGCTCCAGCCGGCCTTTGCGCAGGCGCAGATGGCGGTCGAGCAGGCCGATGCCTTCATAAAGACCGGCAAGGGGCCGTCGGAAGAAAAGCAGCTGATGGATTGTGTGCTGATCAACGGCGACAACGCAGCCCAACTCGAGACCTTCGCATTGACGAACTGATCGCACCTCCCAATGCGAAGCGGCAGGCCCGTCTAAGGGCCTGCCGTGCCACAGTAGGCTTCACGCGAGCATCTTCGGTGGACTTGTTGCGAACACCCATGCCCACGCCGAAATCCGTATTCTGGTCGACGATGGCGCTTGTTGCGTTGGCAAGCCTTGCTGGCTGCAAGATTCTGCCAACCCCGACCCCGGAGGACAAGGCTGCGGCCGCTTCTGCCGAGGCATTTAATCCGGACAAGATGGTCGAAGAGATTTGGGTTGCGAAGGTGCTGCCCTACCTGAAGAAAAAGGCCGGACCGTTTCAGGACGTGAGACAGCTCGCCGAAAGCGATGCCAAGGCTGCCGGCGAGAAGTACGGCAACACAAGGAAGCAGGCCAACTCGCCCTGGACTTATGTCGCCGCAGCAGAGGGCAAGATCGTCGCCTCTAACACGCAGTCGCGGGCTGCGACTGTCGACGTTGACGTGGATGGAGACGGCAAGGCCGATCTGCGCGCTCAGATCGGTCCGGCACTGCGCGGCACAGCCCTGCGCGACTCACTCGACTTCGTCGATTTCAACGCGTTCAAGAACCAGATCGATTTCGCCCAGTTCGGCAAGTCGTTCAACACATACGCCAACACCAACGTGCTCTTGAAGCTGCCCCGCGAACAGCTCGACGGCAGGACTGTGACGCTACTCGGCGCATATGCCCCCGGTTCGGCATCGGAACTGCCGCTGATGACGCCGGCAGAAGCGGCAATCGGGCCGGCGCAATGACGGATCCCGCGCACGACGTGATCCTCAAGCTGGAGGACGTGTCGAAGGTCTATTTCGGGACGGTTGCGGTGAAGCGCGCGAATTTCGAGGTCAGGCGAGGCGCGGTCAACGTGCTGGTCGGCGAGAACGGCGCCGGCAAGTCGACGCTGATGAAAATCATCGCCGGCGTCGAGAGGCCGACGCATGGCCGCATTCTGCTCGAGGGGGAGGAGGTATCGTTCGCCTCGCCCGGCGATGCGGTTGAACGCGGCATCGGCATGGTGTTCCAGGAGCTCAACCTGTTCGGAAACCTTACGGTGGCCGAAAACGTCTTCGCTACGCGCGAGCTGACCAATCGCGCCTACCACATCAATCACAAGAAGCAGGAGAGGCGGGCGGGCGAGTTCCTCGGCAGGCTCCAGGCTGGCATCCGTCCCGACATGCTGGTCGAGGATCTCAGGATAGGCCAGCAGCAGCTCGTCGAGATCGCCAAGGCTGTTTCGCTCGACGCCAGGATACTCATCATGGACGAGCCGACCTCGGCGCTCTCGTCCGCCGAAGTCGAGGTGCTGTTCAAGGTGATTGCTGACCTCAAGCGGCAGGGCGTAGCGATCGTCTACATCTCGCACCGGCTGGAGGAACTGATCCGTATCGGCGACTACATAACCGTGCTCCGCGACGGCCACATCACGGGCCAGGAGGATATAAGGAACGTCGACACGCAGTGGATCGTGCGGCAGATGATCGGCTCGGACGCCAAGGACTTTGCCAAGGCCGACGACCACAAGCCGGGCGGCGAGGTGCTGCGTGTCGAGGACATCTGCCTGCCGCGCGCGAGCGGCGGGCTCGCCGTCGACCACGTTTCCCTGTCGCTCCGGGCGGGTGAGATACTCGGCATATACGGCCTTATGGGAGCCGGCCGCAGCGAACTGTTCGACTGCATCATGGGCAGGCACGGCCAGGCTACCGGCAAAATCTTCATGGAAGGGGAGGAAGTAAGGGAACGCGACACGACGCGCCGCATCCGCCGTGGACTGGCGCTGATCCCCGAGGACCGCCAACGCGAAGGCCTGGTTTCGATCCTGTCGGTCGCAAGCAACCTGACACTGGCCAGTCTGCGTCAATTCACCAGCGTGTTCCATATCCGCGCCGCGGACGAGCGCAAGGCTGTCTCCTCGATGATTAGGGAACTCGCCATCAAGGTCGCGAACCCGGACAACGAGGTGACTTCTCTATCAGGGGGCAACCAGCAGAAGGTGGTGATCGGCAAAGCATTGCTGACCAAGCCGAAAGTGCTGCTGATGGACGAGCCCAGCCGCGGCATCGACGTCGGCGCCAAGGCCGATGTTTTCCGCACGATGCGCAAACTGTCGCGCGACGGGCTGGGAATCATCTTCGCCACCTCCGACCTTGACGAAGTGATGGCGCTATCCGACCGCATTGCAGTTATGAGCAACGGCAAGCTGATCGGCATATTCGATCGCCAGGACGCGACCGAAGCAAAGGTCGTCGCGGCGTCGGCCAAGGGACATGGGCTAGCAATCTCAGGGGTAAACGCACATGGCTAACGCCGCTCCAGCTTCCGCTGCTTCGGCCGGCGGAGGCTCGCTGGTGCTGACCCTGATGAAGGCGCGTACCTTCATCGCACTCATCGCGGTCATACTCTTCTTCTCACTGACAGTGCCCACGTTCGTGTCGGCGGCCAATCTGATCCTGATGTCCAAGCATGTGGCGCTCAACGCCTTTCTGGCAATGGGCATGACCTTCGTCATTATCACCGGCGGCATCGACCTATCGGTGGGCTCGATCGTTGGGCTCTGCGCAATGGTCGCGGGATATCTGGTGCTCAACGGCATCGACTTGCACATCGGTTACACAGTCTATTTCAACGTGCCTGAGATAGTTCTCCTCACGCTCGGCGTCGGCGTGTTCATCGGGGCGATTAACGGATGGCTGATCACCAGGCTCAATGTAGCACCATTTATTGCGACGCTCGGGACGCTCTATGTGGCGCGCGGCGCGGCATTGCTGTCGTCAGACGGCCGCACATTCCCAAACTTGGTCGGCAATCCGGAACTCGGAAATACCGGGTTTGGCTATCTCGGCGCCGGCCGCATCCTGGGCCTGCCGGTGTCGGTTTGGGTTCTGATCGTGGTGGCTCTAGGAGCGGCTTACCTCGCGCGATACACGCCGCTCGGGCGCCACATCTTCGCGGTAGGCGGCAACGAGCGCGCGGCGCGCATCTCTGGCGTGCGCGTGAATATGGTCAAGATGTTCGTCTACATGTTCTCAGGTTTCTGCGCCGCGATCGTTGGCCTGATCATTTCCTCCGAACTGATGGCTTCGCACCCGGCGACAGGTGAAAGCTTCGAGCTCAACGCGATCGCGGCCGCGGTGCTCGGTGGTACGTCCATGTCCGGCGGTCGAGGCACGATCGGCGGGACGATCGTCGGGGCTTTCGTCATCGGCATTCTTTCCGATGGTCTGGTGATGATGGGCGTCAGTTCCTTCTGGCAGATGGTCATCAAAGGGTTGGTCATCATCGTCGCCGTCGTGATCGATCAGGCCCAGCGCAGGCTGCAGCAACGCGTGGCGCTCATGCAGATGGCAAGGGCAGGCTGATGGCAGCGCTGCGGGGCGGACTGATCGGCTGCGGTTTCTTCTCGGTCAATCACATGCACGGCTGGCGCGACGTAGAGGGCGCCGAGATCGTTGCGATCTGCGACCGCGATGCCGGCCGGCTGAAAATTGTCGGCGATCAGTTCGATATCGAGCTTCGCTACGCCGATGCGGTTGACATGATGGAGAAGGAGAAGCTCGACTTCGTCGATATCGCCACCACCGTCAACACCCACCGCGCACTGGTCGAGCTTGCCGCCTCGCACAAGCTGCCCGCGATCTGCCAAAAGCCTTTCGCACCTACTCTCGCTGACGCCAAGGCAATGGTCGAGGCATGCGTAAACGCTGGCCTTCCCTTGATGGTGCATGAGAATTTCCGCTGGCAGTCGTCGATGCAGCAAGTGAAAGCGGTGATCGATTCGGGCGAAATCGGCGATCCCTTCTTCGGCCGCATCTCCTTCCGTTCGGGGTTCGACGTGTTCTCCCGCCAGCCCTATCTCGCCGAGGGTAAGCGCTTTATCATCGAGGATCTCGGCATCCACATTCTGGACATTGCGCGCTTCCTTTTTGGCGATGTGAAGACGCTCACGGCCCGGACGCGCAGAATCAATACGAATATCATGGGCGAGGATGTCGCCACCTTGATGCTCGACCACGAGGACGGAACGACATCCATCGTCGATTGCAGCTACGCCACCAAACTAGCGGTCGAGCCGTTCCCCGAAACGCTGGTCGAGATTGACGGCAGTGAAGGCACGCTCAGGCTCAGCCAAGGCTACCGCTTGATCGTCGTAGGCAAAAGCGGCACAGCCGAACGCGATGTCTCTCCGCCGCTGCTACCCTGGGCCTCACGACCCTGGCACAACATCCAGGAAAGCGTTGCGGCAATCCAGCAGCATTGGGCCGATTGCCTTCGCAGAGGACGCGAGACGTCCACATCCGGAGCCGACAATCTGAAAACACTGGCGCTCGTTGAAGGGGCCTATTCCAGTGCGGCAAGCGGTCAGCCAGTTCACCTTGCTGACCTCTTGGCATGAACGCCGATGTCGGAGCAATCGGACGACGGCGGTAAGGGGACAGTTGGGCAGATCGGCTGATTGTTCAATTATCAGGCGCGGATCTCGGCTGCGACATAGAGCGCGCGAGAGCGTTCCAGATGCTTCACCATTTCGCGTTCGGCGCCCTCCGGGTCATGCGCCGCGATACGCTTAATGATCTTCTCGTGTTCGGCAAGCGTGTAGTTTTCCTTGCCAGTCCAGATGAGCATCTCTGTATGATACTCCTTTAGCCACCCAAGCATGGCTGCGCTGACGGCAGCATAGATCGAATTGCGTGAAATCGCCGCGATATGAGTGTGCAGTTCCATGTCCGCGTCGATGAAGCCATCTGCATTGCCCAGCAAGCTGCGCTGGCGCTCGAGTATCAACATCAGCGTCCTCACGTCGTCCTTGGTTGCCTTCTCTGCGGCCTCGCGCACCATCCCCCGCTCGAAAAAGATGCGCGCGCTCTTCAGATGCTCAAGCGAATCCTTCGACGAGGAAAGCATGATCTTCGCGGCGCCATCGACCTGTTTCAGGATGGACTGCGCAGTCAGCTTGAGAACTTTCGCCCGTTCGCCATGCGAGATTGCGACCAGGCCCATATTGGCCAGCGCCTGCATGGCCTCGCGGATGGCAGGCCTGCCTACGCCGAAGCGGTCCATCAGCTCGCGCTCGGAAGGCATCTCGTCGCCCGGATTGAGTTCGCCGCTTGTAATGAGCCGCTTCAGACGGGTGAAAACTTCGTCGGACAGCTTACGGCGGACGATCGGCTCAGAATGTTCCATGGCGTGCCCCTAGCGCATGACATACTATTGCAGCCTGCGCGCCATTCAAGACTGGGCGTCCGCCAGCCCTTGCATTACAGGCATACTCATTATACCAGTTCGCAGTCCAGCGGTAGAACGGCATGATAGTCTTTACATATTTGATCGAAACCCCAGGGAACACCGAGCAGCTCGCGGCCAAGATCGCGAGCGACCAGTCCACCGGGACCTTCGTCGACCTTCCCCGCGAGACGCCGGAACTGAAGGCGCGGGTGGCGGCGCGTGTGCTTGCGATCCGTCATCTCGAACCAACGACGACGCCTGCCTTGCCCGACGTGCCCGGCAGGATCTTCAACCGCGCCGAAGCCGATATCGGCTTTCCAATCGAGGCGGTCGGCACCGATCTTTCCGCGCTGATGACCATCGCCATTGGCGGCACCTTCTCAATCAAGGGACTGACCGGCATCCGTGTGATCGATATGCAACTACCTCAAGCGTTCCGTGGAGTTCATCCCGGCCCGCAATTCGGCATCGCCGGCAGCCTCAAGCTTGCGGCAGTTGAGGGGCGGCCGATCATTGGCAGCATCGTCAAGCCGGCGCTCGGGCTTCGGCCGCATGAGACCGCGGGGATGGTGCGCGAACTGATAGATGCCGGCGTCGACTTCATCAAGGATGACGAGAAGCTGATGAGTCCCGCCTATTCGCCGCTCGCCGAACGCGTCGCGGCGATCATGCCGCTTGTCCTCGATAGCGAGCAGAAGACCGGCAAGAAGCCGATGTACGCATTCGGCATCTCGCATGCCGATCCCGACGAGATGATGCGCAACCACGATCTCGTCGCCATGGCCGGCGGCAATGCCGCCGTCGTCAACATCAACTCGGTCGGCATGGGCGGGCTGGCGTTCCTGCGCAAGCGCTCAAATCTCGTTATCCACGCGCATCGGAACGGTTGGGACATACTTACCCGCCACCCGGGACTCGGCATGGATTTCAAGGTCTGGCAGCAGTTCTGGCGGCTGCTCGGCGTCGATCAGTTCCAGATCAACGGCATCGGCGCGAAATATTGGGAGCCCGACGAGTCCTTCATCGAATCCTTCAAGGCCGTGACGACGTCGATCTTCGAAACTCGGGACTGTGCGCTGCCGGTGGTATGCTCCGGACAATGGGGCGGGCAGGCCCCTGAAACCTTCAGGCGGACGGGGCGCACACTTGATCTCATGTATCTCTGCGGCGGCGGCATCGTCAGCCATCCCGGCGGACCTGCTGCGGGTGTCCGCGCGGTGCAGCAGGCCTGGCAAGCGACGGTCGAGGGCATAGACCTCGAGAGCTATGCGCGCACCCATCCCCAACTCCAACAATCCCTGAACAAGTTCGGCGCCGACCAGAGCGCCGCATGAACTCACCCATGCAAGGAGACAGCATGAAGATCGCCATCGGGGCCGACAGCGCTGGCAAGCCGCTGCTAGACGTTATCGCCGCGCATCTCACCGGCAAGAGCGGTGTGGAGGTCAGCGACCTCAGCCAAGGCGGCTTTTACGCCGACATCTCGAAGGTCGTCGCGGAGTCGGTGCTCGACGGTCGCAACGAGCGTGCGATCCTTTTCTGCGGCACAGGAATCGGGGTCTGTATCTCGGCCAACAAGATCCCCGGCATCCGCGCGGCGCTGACGCACGACACCTATTCCGCCGAGCGTGCGGCGAAATCCAACAACGCCCAGATCATCACCATGGGTGCGAGGGTGATCGGTCCCGAACTCGCCAAATCGATCGTGGACGCTTGGCTTGCCTCCGAGTTTGACCCCATTGGGCCGTCCGTGGGGAACGTCGATGCAATCAACCGGCTAGACGCTGCCAAGGCGTGACGTTACGGCCATGAACCGCCTGCTGAGCTACTACGGCGACGACCTCACAGGCTCGACTGACGTGATGGAGGCGCTATCCTTGGGAGGCGTGCCGACGGTACTTTTCCTTGGCCTGCCGGACGCTGCGCTGCTCAAGCGTTTCGACGGAATCCAGGCAATCGGGCTTGCTGGAACCAGCCGCAGTGAAACGCCCGCCTGGATGGACGCTAACCTGCCCGCCGCTTTTGCGTGGCTGAAATCGCTCGGCGCCGCCATCTGCCACTACAAGGTCTGTTCTACTTTCGATTCCGGCCCGGCCGTCGGTAGTATCGGGCGCGCAATCGAAATTGGTCGCCATGTGTTCGGCCAGCAAACGGTACCGCTGGTAGTTGGCGCACCGCAGCTAAAGCGCTACACCGCCTTCGGCAATCTCTTTGCCGCCTATCGCGGAGAAACGTTCCGCATCGACCTCCATCCCGTAATGAGCCGTCATCCGGTGACGCCCATGGACGAGGCGAATCTGCTCATCCATCTCTCACGGCAATCCACGCTCCGATCCGGGCTGATCGACCTCGCTGTACTCAGTGCAGCCGATATCGACACGCTCGTTGACCTCACCATGGCCGGAAGCGAAATCGTCCTCTTCGACGTCGCCACTTCT
Source organism: Rhizobiaceae bacterium (assembly GCA_041743855.1). Classification (GTDB taxonomy): domain Bacteria; phylum Pseudomonadota; class Alphaproteobacteria; order Rhizobiales; family Rhizobiaceae; genus JBGTLX01. The sequence continues at coordinate 8,824 of JBGTLX010000241.1, forward strand.
GAGACGCAACGCCGGGTCGGCGAACAGATTTGGAGAAGGGCTGACGGGTACGGATCGTTCGTCGCCGGGTCGTCGGGTGTCGAATATGCGCTGATGCCGGCTTGGGCCACTCGCGGTCTGTGCTCGGGAGCATCCGAGTTTAAACGGCTGGCGCCGGTGGATCGGTTGGCGGTGGTTTCAGGAAGCATGTCGTCAACCACGGAGAGTCAAATTCGTTGGGCTTGCGAGCGAGGTTTCCAAGGCATCGAACTCGATCCACTGCGCCTGTCGGGCAGCGCCGCCGATGCCGCGATCGCGGAAGCCCAGCACACGGGACTGGCGCTGCTCAACACTGGCCGCAGCGTCATCCTCTATACGGCTCTGGGGCCGCAAGCGGACAGGGGAAGCGAGATCGACGCTGACCCTGGCGCGCGGCACCGGCTGGGCCGGGCGCTCGGCTCCATCCTGAGGGGCCTGGTCACCGGGGCTGATCTCGGCCGTGCAGTGATCGCTGGTGGCGATACGTCAAGCCACGCGCTAAGCCAACTCGGCGTCGATGCGCTTACCGTCAGGATGCCGTTGCCCCAGACACCGGGCTCGCCACTTTGCGTGGCCCATTCGCGGCTGGCTGGCATCGACGGGCTGGAACTCGCGATGAAGGGCGGCCAGATCGGCGACGATGACTATTTCTGCACTGTTCGCGACGGGCGGATGCCGCTGTCGCATCATACAACTTAAGAAGATGATTGCCTTTCAAAGTACACAGGGGAGGCTTAGGCATGTCCGAAGACCTGCATCCGGTTGACTTGATTGAGGGCGCAACCGCCCCACTGCGAGACGCTGGCCCGCCGATCCGCTGGATCGGAACAAGCTGGAAGATGAACAAGACGCTCGCAGAGGCCCTGGCTTTCGCCGAAACTCTGACGCGCGCGCTCGCCGCCGTTGATCCGGCGATCCAGCCTTTCGTGATCCCGAGCTTTACTTCTGCTCGGCAGGTCAAGGCGGCGCTGCATGGTAGACGCATCAAGGTCGGCGCACAGAACATGCACTGGGAGGATGAGGGAGCGTGGACAGGAGAGATTTCGCCGACCATGCTCGTCGATTGCGGCCTCGACATGGTCGAGCTTGGCCACAGCGAGCGGCGTGAACATTTCGGTGAGACGGATCGAACGGTCGGACTGAAGACCGCTGCCGCGTTGCGTCACCGGCTCGTGCCGCTCGTCTGCGTCGGCGAGACATTAGCAGAGCGAGATGCAGGCCGTGCGGAAGAGGTCTTGCGCGCGCAGGTGCTTGGCGCACTCGAATTCGTCGATCACCGGATGCGTGGTCAGCTTTTACTATTCGCATACGAACCGGTGTGGGCAATCGGCGCCAACGGCGTTCCGGCTAGCGCGCAATATGCAGGGAGGCAGCATCGCTTGATCAAGGTAATCGCGGAGACGGCGCTGCCGTCAGCGCCGCCCGTACTCTATGGGGGCAGCGTCAATTCCGGGAACGCCGCTGAGTTCAGCGCAGAGCCGGGCATTGATGGACTGTTCGTCGGGCGCTCGGCCTGGACGGCAGAGGGCTACATAGAGATAATGCGGCTGGCGGCTGCTGTAGTCCAACCCTAGTCTCCCAGGCTCCTTGCCATCGCGTCGATGACGGTGACGGCCGACGCAGCGCCGGGATCGACATGACCGATCGAGCGGTCGCCCAATCGTGCCGAACGGCCCATCGTGGCGACCATGGCCTTTGTCGCCTCCGCGCCGTTGGCTGCAGCGGCCGTGGCAGCGTTAAGAGCATCGGGGGCAGACTTGCCCTGCAGGATCGCTTCGCCGGCTGCGGCTGCTGCAGGGAGCCAGGCGTCGATCATTGTCTTGTCGCCGGGTTCTGCCTTGCCACGGTCTCGGATGCCCTGCGCCATAGCTTGGAAGGCGGCCACGAAGTCCGCATCCGATAGCTCTGCCTTACCCTTGGCGGCCGCGCCGGCGCGCATGAAGGCGGTGGCGTATAGCGGCCCCGACGACGCACCTACAGCATTCAGAAATGACTTCGCCGCGGTGTTGAACACATCGGTTGGATGTGACGTGGCGTCGAGTCCCGCGACCGCATCGCGCGCAGCCGCGAAACCCAGCGCCATGGCAATGCCGTGGTCGGCGTCGCCGATGGCGCCGTCGAGCATGCAGAGCCGGTCCTTGTCCGCCTCGATCGCTTTGGCGATTGCTACGAACATTGCCTTCAGTCCAGTCGTGTCGATCGCCATTTGCTAACCTATCCGGCCCGGAACATGGCGCAGTCGCAAGGATGATCGAGCATGGCCTGCAATTCCCCGTCGAGCCGGTGCAGCGTGATCGAAGCGCCAGCCATTTCGAGCGATGTGCAATAATTGCCGACCCAGGTCGCATGCGCGCCAACGCCGATATCGGCAAGGCGGACGGCGATGCGCCGGTTCACGATGTAGAGTTCCATCAGCGACGTCGAACCCAGGGAGTTGACCAGTACGGCGACCCGGTCGCCGCAGGACGGGTTCATCTCGGCGAGGATTCGGTCGAGCATGTCGTCTACCACTTCGTCGGCGGGGCGGAGCGGTCCACGCTGCACTCCGGGCTCGCCATGTATGCCCATGCCGATTTCCATTTCGTCCGCGCCGATTTCAAAGTTGGGACGCAGCGTCTGGGGCAAGGAGCAGGGCGCGAGCGCCACACCCACCGTGTAGGTATGGTCGTTCGCCTTGCGAGCGATGCGCTCGCATTCATCGAACGACAACATCTTATCACAGGCAGCGCCGGCAGCCTTGAAGATAAAGAAATTGCCGGCAACCCCGCGGCGCTTTTGCTTCTGATCGAACGGCGCGGAAGCAATATCGTCGGTCGACAGCACCGTCCTGACCTCGACGTCGTCCAGGGCCAGGAGTTCCGCTGCCATGTCGAAATTCATGACATCGCCGGCATAGTTGCCATACATGAACAGCACACCGGCGCCACCGCTCGCGGCTTTTGCGGCCCCGACAATCGGGTCGGGCGGTGGAGACGCAAAAACGTTGCCGACCGCGCAGGCGTCGGCGAGCCCCTTTCCGACAAACCCGAGGAAACTAGGCTCGTGTCCCGACCCGCCGCCGATAACCAGCCCGACCTTTCCGGGGCGCGGTCCGCTGCGGGCGACGATCGAGCGCGGACTTCCCTCGACCGCATGGAGATGCCTGCCATGCGCCGCCAATATGCCGACGAGCATCTCCTCGACAGCCCGGGCGCCGTCATTGATGAGCTTCTTGGTCTTCACTTCAGCTCCTTGTCATCGCAGTCAACTGCGTCGGGCAACCTAGCTTCTGGCATGCGCAACGCAAGCCCTTGGCGACCTGGCGGCTGGATATGCGGATGTCCCCGGCGAGCGCTTAAGGCGCGCGTCTTTTCGGGCCAGTAGCAATCCGCCCAGGGCCAAGATGGCCGGCAAAAGCGCAAAAGTCCCGGGGATTCGAGTTAGTTTGACATTGCGATTTTAACGCAATAGCGTCACCAACTGGTATAATAGGTATGCCACAGTGGTCGGTGTCCAGATCAAGCAGCGGAAACTTTCGGACAAGGTGGCCGACCACCTCGAGCGAATGATCCGCGAGGGTGAGCTGGCAGTAGCCGACCGTCTGCCATCGGAGCGGGAGCTCATGCGGCAGTACGGTGTAGGTCGGCCCTCGATCAGAGAGGCGCTCGTTCACCTGCGCAAAATGGGCCTGGTGGAGGTAAGGTCGGGCGAACGTGCCCGGGTTACCCGCCCGACACCGCAGTTCGTCATCGACGCGCTTGCCGGACCGGCGCGGCACATGATTTCGGCGCCTGGTGGCGTACGGGATTTTCAGAGCGCCCGCATCTTTTTCGAGGTCGGGCTGGTGCGAAACGCCTCTCTAAATGCGACCAGCGAGGATATCGGGGCGCTGGCCGAAGCCTTGGAGGTCAATCGCCAGTCGATCGGCGACCTGAAGCGCTTCGAACGCTCCGACGTGGATTTCCACTACGTCCTGGCGCTGATGATGCGCAATTCGATCTTCACGGCAATCCATGCGGCACTTGCCGAATGGCTGCTGGAGCAACGTCGCACGACGCTTGCCGCCGGCGAAGATTTAAAGGCTTACGAGGCGCACAGGCTGATTTTCGATGCAGTGTCGGCGCGCGATCCGGACCGTGCCGAGAGGGCGATGCGCGAGCACCTCGAATATGTGGCGCGGCGCTACACCGATATCGTGGAGTCCAGACGATGAACGGTTTCGTCATCATCGTCGATTTCCGCTTGAAACCCGGCGCGCTGGCCGCGTTTCGTCCGCTGATGGATGCAAACGCCCTGGCCTCGGTGCGTGATGAGCTCGGCTGCCGTCGCTTCGACGTTGTCGAGCCGGAGGGGGACACCGACCGTATACTGCTCTACGAGATCTATGATGATGCGGCGGCTTTCGAAGATCATTGCCGCACGCCGCATTTCTTGAGCTTCGACGCGCAGAGCGCGCGCTTGGTCGACAATAAGAAAGTCATCCGCGCCGCATTGGTCTGTGAAGGATCGGCCAAACGTAACAGTCACGTCGCAGATGCTGGGGGAGCGGAGCGACCTAGGGGAGGACCAAATGGCCGATAACGCCTTGAGAGACATGACGGCGCACCGACAGGTCAAGCTCGGCACGCTTGTTGCGGAGTTCGCGACCCCAGGCATCGGGCACATACTGAAGTCGGCGGGCTGCGACTTCGTCTTCTTCGACATGGAGCATTCCGGCTTCAGCATGGAGACTTTCAAAAGCGCCGTGCGCTATTTCGAGGCTGCCGACCTACCGATGATGGTTCGCGTGCCGTCGCAGGATTACCACTTCCTCGCCCGTGCGATGGACATGGGCGCCGAAGGCCTGATCGCGCCGATGGTCAGCACGGTCGAGCAAGCACAGCACATCATCAATTCGATGAAGTATCATCCGATGGGTGCGCGCGGCGTAGCACTCCAGATTGCGCACGACCGTTACCGGCCGGGTTCGGTGGCGGACAAGTTCGTAGCGGGCAACAAGCGCTCGGCTTTCATCTGCCTGATCGAAACCGCCGACGGTGTGAAGAACATCGATGGCATCGCGGCGCTCGAAGGCGTCGACTGCCTGTGGGTCGGGCATTTCGACCTGTCGGTCTCGCTGGGCATTCCGGGGGACTTCGCCAACCCGATATTCACCGGCGCCATGGGCAAGATCATTGCCGCCGCCAAGAAGCACAACAAGTCGCTCGGGCGACTGGTGCCTAACGTCCAGCAGGGTCACGATTTCTACGCCCAGGGATTCGATTTCATCTGTTACTCGGGCGATGTCTGGGTGTTTCATGACGCGATTGCCGACGCGGTCTCCAAGATCCGCGCCGGATGCCAGTGAGGCCGAAGGCGATGGACAACGCAAAATTCAGGGTGGCGCTCTCCGGTGACTTCCGCAAGGCGGACGGTTCGCCCACCTATCCCGACTTCGACCTGGAGCCGCTGCGCAATGCGGCAGGCGTAGAGATGGCGTTCCTCGAATCGAACAACCCGCTGCGCGCCGAACAGCTCGAGGATTTCGACGCGCTGATCCTGCTCATCCATCGCTTCGATGCGACGAGCGTTCCGAAGAGCGGCCGGCTGGCTGTCGTGGCTCGCTTCGGCGTCGGCTACGACACCGTCGACGTCAAGGCCTGCACCGACGCCGGCATCGCACTCGTCATCACGCCTGACGGTGTTCGGCGACCCGTCGCCGTGTCCATCATCACGCTGATGCTGGCGCTGACCGGCAAACTGCTCACCAAGGACGCGCTGACCCGCAAGGGACCTGACGGGTTTAACATGCGCTCGGAGCATATGGGTGTTGGGCTGGTCGGCCGGACGCTCGGATCGCTGGGCATCGGCAATATCGGCGCCGAGATGTTCCGCATGGCCAAGCCCTTCGACATGCAGTTCATTGCTCACGACCCGTTCGCTGACAAGAAGGTCGCTGCCGAACTGGGCATCGAGCTTGTCGGGCTTGATGATCTGTTTCGCCGCGCCGATGTGCTGTCGGTAAGCTGTCCGCTGACGCCTGAGACCCGCCATATCGTCAATGCCGACCGGCTCGCCCTGATGAAGCCGACGGCCTATCTGATCAACACGGCGCGCGGCCCGATCGTCGACCAGAAGGCGCTGACCAAGGTGCTGCAGCAACGGGGGATTGCCGGGGCGGGACTTGATGTGCTCGAGCAGGAGCCACCGGATACTGACGATCCCATCCTCAAGCTCGACAACGTCATCCTGGCGCCTCATGCCCTCTGCTGGACCGACCAGTGTTTCGCCGGCAACGGCGCCGCTGACGTGGCGGCGGTGATCGAGGTGCAGCACGGCCGCGAACCGCGCGGAGTGGTTAATCGCGAGGTGCTTTCGAGCGACATTTGGAGGACGCGGCTGGCGGGTCTTGCTGCCCGCTTTGCGCCCTAGGAGAGAATTACGGCGCGCTGCCGCGCCTCTTCGCGGCGGCTTCGGGAGGATAGCTCGACCGCCGCGCCTGCGGACGAGTGAAGGCAAACGGAAGTGGTCGCCGGCGTGAACGCGGGCACCGAATGGGAGGAGAGCACTATGATCGATCGTGAGAAACGTGACTTTCAGGCCGGCCTCGAACAGGAGGTCGATGCCTTCATGCGCGGCGATACAACCCGTCGTACCTTCATCACCCGCTTCGGCCAGATGACCGGCATGCTGGCGGCGTCCGGACCGATACTCGGCATGATGACGGATTGGGCGCTTGCGCAGCAGAAGCTCGAACTGGCCGATCCGGCCTCGCCGCTCGGCCAGGCGCAGGCGGCGGCGCTGAAAGCCTCGATGGAGGGCCCTGCCGACGGCTCCGCCTTCCGCGCCACGGAAGCCGCCAAGCAGTTTCCCGGCGTCACCCTCAACATGACCTACGAGGCGGGACTGCAAGCCCTAGACCCGCGCAATTTCT
>JBGTLX010000242.1:0-4802 GCA_041743855.1 Rhizobiaceae bacterium
GCCGCGAGACCGGGTCGCGCTTGGCGGCGGCGGCGATGGTGACGGCGCGACCGTCGATCTCCGCCTGCGCCGTCAGTTCCAGGCTGCCAGCGCCTGTCTCCGCAAGTCGGGCGTTCGCTATGCGCACCATCCGCATGCGGCCTTGGTTAGGCAGCGCGAACTCGATGTTTTCGAGCGCAATCCTCCTTGTCGATTGCAGTTGCACTGCATCTAGCGAGCGGCCGGCCAACCGGAAAACGGCTTCGGCCAACCTGTCCGGATCGATCAGGCCTTCCGCGTTGCGCACCGGCCCGGTCCAGTCCACGCCGGCCGAGGGAATGGCGGCGACAACGATCCGCGCATCGCCGAACGTGGCGCTGGACAAGCGAATTTGGCCGGATAACAGCGGCATCAAGTGAAATCCGAAACGCAGCAGACCGGCCTCGGCGACTTCCGATCCGTCCGCGGCGTTCCTGAAACTCACGTCGCGAACTTCTATTGCCGGAAACCATGAGCGGTCGAGCCGCAGTCGCACGGAGCCCAGCGCCGCGACCATATCGGCGCCGACCATCTGCTCGATCGCTTTTTCGGCCTCGGCGCGTAAACGCTCGGAGCCAACGCCCGAAACCGCCAGCGCGAAGACGGACAGAAGCGCGATAAGGACCAACGAACCGGCCCCAGCCAGCGTTCCAAGCACGATCCTGCTGGCAATGTTTCGGTTTCCGCGCCGCGTCAGTTGGTCGTCGCCGGCCGCGGACGGAAACGCCGCAAGATCCGTGATCTCGTCCCGCCTGAAACGGATTTTTTCGGGTTCTGGTAGATCGTGCTGCAAACCAAACTCGTGCTGTTGCCGCCCGGTGGACGAATCCCCAGCCGACAGTATATGGCTGCAATCATTTCCGTAAATCAAAACAAGGGCATCGATATGGCCGAATTGACGAGTGGACAGACAGCGCCGGATTTTGACCTGCCGCGCGATGATGGCGCATCGCTCAGCCTCGACGACTTGCGCGGCAAGTCCGTCGTTCTCTATTTCTATCCGAAGGACGACACCAGCGGCTGCACCGCCCAGGCCATAGACTTCTCCGGCCTCAAGCCGGAATTCGAGAAGGCCGGTGCGGTGGTCGTCGGCATGTCTCCCGACAGCGCCAAGAGCCACGCCAAATTCAGGTCGAAGCATGGCTTGGCGGTGGAGTTGGTCGCCGACGAAGAGCGAAAGACGCTGGAAGCCTATGGCGTCTGGGTCGAGAAAAGCATGTACGGGCGCCAATATATGGGCGTGGAACGCTCCACGTTCCTGATCGGACCCGACGGCAAAATCGCCCGCATCTGGAGCAAGGTGAAGGTGCCGGGCCACGCGCGAGAGGTGCTCGAAGCCGTGAAGGCCATGTAGGCCAAAGGCGGAACCATTTCAGAACTCCTGACGTTTACGAGACGGACAAACAACGCGGGAGACTGACATGATGCGCGGCCTTTTACTCTGGATGATCGGCATCCCGATACCGATCATAATTTTGCTCTGGCTGGTTTTTTGAGTTTCGTTTTTTCTTTCGAGATCTGATTGCGTCGTCTGCGCATCGACGCGTAAAAAGTCCCGTCCTTCGCATGAAGGGCGGGACTTTTGGTTTCAGCTATGCGTCGGCCTAGCCCGGGAAAAGCTTTGTTAACCCTAATGATGTGTAATGAAAGGCGTCGCAAAGCACGCGGTATGGAATTTCGGATCCGTGAAAGACGCTGTCCAATCAACGGTCTTCGGCAAGCGCAAGGAACCGCACACGATCATCATCGCTCGTGGCGACGAGATCAGACATTTCACGGTGCGCCCCTGGCTGGCGGCCTTCATCGGCTCGGCTTGCGCGGCGATCGCCATCGGCTACATTCTGGCGACATCCTACCTGGTCCTGCGCGACGACCTCATCGGCGCTAACAACGCGCGGCAGGCGCGCCTGCAACAGGCCTACGAGGATCGCATCGCGTTGCTGCGCGCTCAAGTCGACCGCATCACCAGCCGCCAGTTGCTCGACCAGCAGGCGATGGAGAGCAAGGTCGGCGAACTCTTGCAGCGTCAGACACAGCTGACCGCGCGTCACGGACGCCTTGGACCGGTGCTTGATCGCACGGCAGCCGAACCGAACCTGCCCGGTAGTGCCCCCCTGCCCTCGGCGAAACCCGAAACCAGAGCGGGCCTGGACGCCACCAAGCAGGAATTCGCGCTGGCCGGCATGCCCAGGGTCACCGACCATCCATTCTCCTTCTGGTCGACGCGCTCGTCATCCGACCAGCTTCCCCCGGCAGCGGACAATGCGGAAAAGCTGTTTTTCGCGATCAACGAATCGCTGCATTCGATCGAGAGCGATCAATTGACGCGCATCGATACGCTCGCCGAAAACGCCTACGAGACCGCCGACGCAATATCCTTTGTGTTGAAGGAAGCCGGTCTTCCCGTCGACGAGGACCATGGCAAGAACGCCACGGGCGGTCCATTGGTCGCCGTCGGCAATCCGGTGCTGTTCGAGACCAAGGTGCGCGAGCTCGACGACGCGCTCGACGCGCTCGACCAGATGAAAAGCGAGGTGCGCCGCCTGCCCATCGCCAACCCCGCGCCGGGCCGCTCGATATCGAGCACGTTCGGCATTCGCAAGGACCCGCTGCTTGGCAGTCCAGCGATGCATTCCGGCATGGACTTCCGCGCGCCCACAGGCTCGCCGGCCCGATGCGCCGCCGCCGGCAAGGTGGTCAAGGCGGAATGGAACGGTGGCTATGGAAGAATGGTCGAGGTCGATCATGGCGGCGGCTTCACAACGCGCTACGCGCATTTGAGCCAGATCCTGGTCAAGGAAGGTCAGGCCGTGGGCGTCGGAGAGATTGTCGGCAAGATCGGTAGCAGCGGCCGTTCGACCGGCCCGCATCTGCACTACGAGGTGCGCCGCAACGGCAGCGCCATCGACCCGCTGCGCTTTCTCAAAGCCGGCAAAAAGGTCGGCCGCTACCTCTGATCGGTCGCCTTCAACCTGACCGTTTCCGCCGGCAACCGCCTGGCCGTGGCCGATTGGGCAGGAGGCGGTTCCCGCAGGTTTTGGAGTTATTTTGGGAACACGGAATGTTGGCGCGCGTCCCTCCAGCCTTCGACCAGACGGACGAATGAACATTTTCGTGAACGAAGCCATCAGGGCTCATCGTGATTGGACTTCGTGATCCGTCAGAGTCACACTGTTTGCCTGCATGGGGAGGTCGATTTTCATCCGAATTGGAGACCGACATGAAACACCAGACTCTAGAACAGTTGCAGGTCGTGGCCGAGGTAGATCAGGGCTACTCAGGCCAGACCATGTCGCGCAGCGAACGTCTTGAACGCTGGGCACAACTCCTCGAAATGAATCCTGAGCGGCGTCTCTCAACACTGCACCAGACCGAGTATCAGCCGGATGACGCGCGGGCGATCATGCGTGGCGACGACACGGCGATTTCGATCGCTTACCATGATCCTGTCCTCCGCGACTCCGGACTGAAGAACGACAGCTATGGCGAGGCGAAGCGGTTTTTCGAATTGACCGACGGGCAATTGCATGAGGTGATCTGCTATTGCCACTTAGGCGCAACGGTAAGCGCCGCAACGGCGGCCCGTCACATCCGGGGGGTTCTTGCCGGCAGACAACCTGGCATGTTCGCACGGATGCACGACGCTTTTGTCCGGTAAGTCTACGCCTTTCGCATCTTGAGTGGCTCGCCTTCGCGGGCGAGCCAACTCCCGCCATTTTGAATGGGGGTAGGGTTCAATGCAAAGGAAGACGGGCAATGGGAAAGAACGAAACAGGCCGACAGTCTGAATTGCCGGTCTGGCGTTCAGAGTTTTGCGGAAGAATGACCAGCTAAGTCATTGAAATGGCGCGAGTGACGGGGCTCGAACCCGCGACCTCCGGCGTGACAGGCCGGCACTCTAACCAACTGAGCTACACCCGCGCATCGACGAGGGCCCGAAGGCGTGCTACGTCGTTGGAAGGCTGGATAAGGGGTTCGCCGCTGGGTGTCAAGCCGGCTGGGAAAGGCATTTCTGGCGCGGCCGCCGATGTCTTTCCGTCACCCGTCGCACTGCTCTCTGTCCGGTCTCCATTGCAATCGGCCGCACCACAATCCGTTGACGGCCTGCTCGGAATTTCCTTGCGGCCAGCAACCGATATGCTTAAACGTCCGGCCCGGAACGGGCGATTAGCTCAGTTGGTAGAGCGCTTCGTTTACACCGAAGATGTCGGCGGTTCGAGCCCGTCATCGCCCACCAGCTTTTCTCTTTGGTTTCAATGCCATAGAGATCCTGCCTTACCAGATAAGACCCTGAATTCCGCTGCTGTCCACACCACACCCACAGCAACGGGTTTCAAGTCATGGCTTCAATCCGCAAAAAGGGCAGCAAATACGAGGTCCAGGTCCGCAGACAGGGCTTCCCCCATCGTTCCAAATGTTTCCACAAGCTCTCTGACGCGAGAGAATGGGCAAGGCTCATAGAGACACAGGCCGACCGGCAAGAACTCGGTCCCGACCGTAAGTCGCTTGAGGGGATCACCATGTCCGATCTCATCACCCGCTATAGGGACACGGTCCTCCCAAACAACAAGGGAGGCGCTGTCGAGACGATCATGCTGAACGCTTTCCTCCGGACGGTAGTCGTCAAACCACAATACATGCCAGCCCATGCGCTCGGCAGCCATCAGATTGGCCCGTGAATCATCAATCAGTAGTATTTCCTCGGGCTTGCACTCTGCCCAGTCTTGGGCAATTTCATAAATTTTTGGCTCCGGCTTGATCGCACCAACCTTAGAAGAGTCGAT
>JBGTLX010000243.1:0-12354 GCA_041743855.1 Rhizobiaceae bacterium
GCTTAGAAAGGCCGCCGCCAGGACCGTCGACGAACTCTGGTCCGTCATCGCCGACTGTCTCGCCGCTTTCAAGGTTGCCGAATGCCGCAACTATTTCGAGGCCGCGGGATATGAACCCGAGTAAATCGAATCTGCTCTAGCTTGGCTCCCATCCTCTCCCCTCACGAAGTGGGGGAGAGGTGTCCGCGAAGCGGACGGAGAGGGGGAGTTGTATGCGATACTCGTGGCGTTTACCGGGCAAACGAGCTCCCGTGAGGATTGTCTATCGCCAAGGGCAATATTCAGCCGAACCGGAACAACAAGCGCTGGAAACCGGAAGAAGAATCCGCCATATGCTCGCCCTCATGACCGAAACCAAGCCCGAGACCAACGCGCTGGCCGCGCCCCGCCTCTGGACGCCGCAAGGTTTTCGAGAGGACGAGTGGACCCATGCCGAAAGCGCGGATGCGTTGGCCGGCAATGGCCGCTTCATCCTGCCGTTGCAGGCGTTTCTCGGCATCGATCCGGAGCAGCGCTTGTCGGCGAAGGAGCGCCTCGGCGTTCTGCTGGCGCCGGGGGAGCCGCTCGACCGGATCGCCAGCCTGCTCGATACGCTGTCGCTGGTGGCGCTGGCCTTCCCGTCCTTCAGCGATGGCCGCTCCTTCTCCAAGGCCGAGCTGCTGCGCACGCGCCACGACTTTCCCGGCGCGATCCGGGCAACGGGTCAGATTCTGGTCGACCAGTTGCCGCACATGCTGCGTTTAGGCTTCGACGAATTCGAAGTCACAAATCCCGTTCTCCTCGAACGACTGGAAGCCGGGCGGACCGGCGGACTCCCGCTGCATTACCAGCCGGCAGGCAAAGACCCGGGCAACGCGGAAAAATATTCCTGGCGGCGGACGCGATCAACCAGCTGAACGAAAGTTGCAATCTGGTCAGACCAATTGGTCCTTTCAGGCTTTCGTTTCCACTCCCCGCATCCTAGGATGCCTCGGAAGCTTTTAGGGAGGATTGAAAATGCCGGGCAAGAAAATACTGATGCTGGTGGGAGAATTCAGCGAGGAATACGAAATCTTCGTGTTCGAACAGGCCATGCATGCCGTCGGCCACACGGTTCATGTCGTCTGCCCCGACAAGAAGGCCGGCGAGATCATAAAAACCTCGCTGCACGATTTCGAAGGCCACCAGACCTATACGGAAAAGCCCGGCCACGACTATGCGCTGAACAAGACTTTTTCCGAAGTCGATCCGACGCAATACGACGCCGTCTACTGCGCCGGCGGGCGCGGACCGGAATACATCCGCATCGACAAGCGCGTGCAGGCGATGGTCCGGCATTTCCACGAGACCGGCAAGCCGATTTTCACCATCTGCCACGGCGTTCAGATCCTGATCGCCGTCGATGGCGTGGTGCGCGGCCGCGAGGTCGCGGCTTTGCATTTTTGCGAACCGGAAGTGACGCTGGCCGGCGGGATTTATATCGACGTGCCCGCCAATGGCGTCCATGTCGACGGCAATCTCGTCTCGGCCAAGGGCTGGCCCGGCCTGTCGAATTTCCTGCGCGAATGCATCAAGGTACTGGGCACCGAGATACGGCACGGCGAGATTCTGATGCGCGAGGAGCGCCAGGCCGCCTAAGGAAGCATTTTGTTTTAGGTCAGGCCGGCTTCGTCATCCTAGGGCGGAGCAGGAGCGAAGCGACGTGTCGGAGACCCTAGGATCTATGCCGTGACGGAGATAAAGTCTGCGGCGGTGCAGCATGCGCGCTATCTCCCCCTTGGTGGGCCTGTTGCACAACTCTGGCATTGTGGTTCACTTCGATTATGGATCGGAGGGGATTTCGATGGCTGTGAAGCGGACGGGTCAGTTGAGCCTTGCGGAGGCTCTTCTCGGGAACCGGAAGATCGGCGGCAACGCGTCTTTGGAACGGCTGTCGGGTCTGGTGAAGTGGTATCGCTTCGAGAAGCTGCTTTTGCCTTTGCGCGATGGCGGCCCCCGGCCGGGCGGCGTGGCCGCCGCTGATGCTTTACAAGGCGCTGCTTTTGCAGTCGCTCTACGGCCTGTCGGACCGGGACCTGGAGGAGGCGCTGGCCGACCGGCTGTCGTTCCGGCGCTTTGCCGGGCTTGGCCTGGAGGAGAGCGTTCCCGACCACACGGTGCTCTCCCGGTTCCGCAACCTTCTGATCGAGGCGGGACTGACGGAGCGGCTGTTTGGCGAACTGGACCGGCAACTGGAGAAGGCGGGCTTGATCCTGAAGCGCGGGACGATGCTGGATGCGACGCTGATCGAAGCGGTCTCGGCCCCGCCGCCGTCCCGCCAGACGCCGTCGAAGGACCCCGACGCCCGGTTCGGCGGCAAGAAGGGCAAGGCGGCTTCACCTTCGGCTACAAGGCTCATGTCGGGGTCGACGAGGGCTCGGGCCTGATCCGCGGCGTGATCACGACGCCGGCCAATGTCGCCGACACCGAGGTGGCGGACGATCTGATCGTCGGCGACGAGACACGCGTCTGGGCCGACGCGGCTTACGACACCCATGCCAGGCGCGCCCGGCTGAAGGCCGAGGGCAAGAAGAGCCGCATCGCCAGACGGCCCAACAAGCATCATGCGCTGTCGCCGCGCCTCAAACGCTTCAACCGGCTCGTCGCCCGCCGCCGGGCAGCCGTCGAGACCACTTTCGCCACGCTGAAAAACCGTATGAAGCTCGCCGTCATCCGCTATGTCGGCCTCGCCAAGGCGAGCGGGGCGGCCATCGCCTTCAACATGAGACGGTGGGCGGCGATCGCGGGATAGCTGCGCCCGAATTCCGCCAGGCCCAAAACCCAGCCGAAACCCAGCCAGCAACGAACCCGAAAACCAACAATGCGTCCAAATCTCACCCATCACACGCCTCCAGCGCAACTGCGCAAAAGGCCCTTGAGGGGTGAGCAGCCGGTTCGCGAAGCGAAGTCGTCGTGCCGGCGGCACGATGAAAGGCTAAGCGAACGCCGGGACGCTGCGAAGCATCGGGGACCGGCTAGCGGGTCTTTGCGGGGATAAAACAATCCCCTCCCTGGCGATTTCTAACACTTAGCCTTTCGTGAAGAACTCGGCTAAGATGTTGAAATCGCTTTCTCTCCCACACGGGGAGAGATAAAGCGCCGCGTTTTTTTATCAGCGTTTTATCCACGCCCCCTACACCTGCCTCATACTCGCTCCCATCGCTCTTGCGGGAACCGGTTCCGGACCGGGGATTGGGAGAGCGGCGGTGACCTCCCGTCGTGGATTCGGTTCCCACGGCTCCGAGGGCGTCCGACAGGCCGGCGTTTCGTGGTGGGCAAGACGAATGCCTGGTGCGGAGAGGCGGATCATCCGCCGCGTCCAACTGCGCCCCGAAGAGGGGTGGGCGTGTGACCGGTCGACCGTGACGACAGACACCGAACGGGCGGCCCGCGGGTCGCATATAATTCTAAAACGAGCGAACCAGAGGCCGCCCGTTTTCCCGACCTTTGCTTCTCCCTCATCCTGAGGTGTGAGCGAAGCGAACCTCGAAGGACAATAGCCAGACCGGACACGGGGCGTGGCAAAGGAGAAGTGCATGCCGAAGCAAGTAAGCCCGGCGCGTGAACGGCGAACGCCTAAGCCGCCATCCGCGCTTCGCGGAAAGACACCAGCTTGCGGCGGCTTTCGTCCCACAGCACCAGTTTTACGCAGCGCAGGCTGTCGAGGAGCGTGATGCGCCCAATATCGTGCAGTTCGGGATAGTCCTTGAGCACATTCGGAAGCCTGTAGAACGGCACCCTGCTGGACAGATGATGCACATGGTGGATGCCGATGTTGCCGGTGAACCATTTGAGCACCACCGGCAGATCGTAATGAGACGAGCCGTGCAGCGCCGCGTGGCTGAATTCCCAGTCGGGGCCCTGCGCCCAGTGCGTTTCCTCGAACTGGTGCTGGACGTAGAACAGCCAGATGCCGACCGCGGCCGCAAGCGTGACCATCGGCAGGTGGATGATCAGGAACGGCCCGACGCCGACCAGCCACATCAGGCCGGCGGCGAACACCGCGATGCCGAGATTGGTCGCCATGGTCGAGACCCACGGCGTCAGCCCCGACCGCATCATGCCGAAGGGCAGTCTCTGTTGCAGAAAGAACAGCCAGGCCGGGCCGATGCCGAACATCACGATAGGGTGGCGGTACAAGCGGTAGCGGAGTTTTCCCAGCCGCGACGCAGCGCGGTATTCCGCGACCGTCAGCGTGGTGATGTCGCCTATGCCGCGCTCGTCGAGATTTCCGGCGCCGGCGTGGTGCGCGGCATGCGAGCGCCGCCAGTAATCGTAGGGGGTCAATGTCAGCACGCCGAGCACGCGGCCGATCCAGTCGTCGGTCTGGCGGTGCGCGAAAAACGAGCCGTGGCCGCAATCGTGCTGGATCATGAACAGCCGGACCAGGAATCCGGCCGCCGGCACGATCAGCACGAGGCCCCACCAGAACCCGTATGCGACGGCGAGCCAGGTCAGCGCCCAGAGCGCCGCCAGCGGGACGATCGTGATGGCAAGTTCGACGGAACTGCGGATGCGGTTCGGCTGACGGTAGCGGGACAGGATGCGCAGCCAGGCGCGCTCACTGTGGCCGCCGAGGGAATCGGGGGCGATCATGTTCATCGGCAGAGCTTAAAGCTGAGCATTGCGGCTCTAGCAAGTGCGAACCTGCCATCCTCTAGCGTGTGTAACGCTTTTGTGTGTCGCGGCTTCGCCCCTCGGCCTGATCGAGTTCGGCCAGCAACTCGACGAATTGCTGTGGAATGCCGGGCTCGGACTGGAACCATGGCTGCGCCCGCAGGAACCGCTGGGTTCCCGCCGCGCCAAACTGTTTTCTGATTTCGTCGTTCATGTGTTCGGACCTGTCGCCAGCATTTCGGGTCATTTCGTCTCTAGTCCTTAGTTGCGAAACTAACCTTTCAAGCAATGCAAGGTTCCCTCAACCGCCGCCCAACGCAACGAGAGCCGTGAAATACGGTAAAATTTGAATTAATTGCAAAGCACGTCCGACCGCGCCCAAGGTGGGCTACCCCTTGATTTTTAGCCCCCGAACATCGATATCGGCGCAAATGAAAGACACTAGCTAAACGACGGGAAGACGCGATGAGCGAACAGGCGAAAGACGAACACCTGCCGGACGATGACGAGGCGCTGGCCCCCGAAAACCAGACCGGCGGGGCGCTGGAGGGCGACTACGAAGCGCTGTTGCGGCTGCTCAAGGAAAACGAGGAACTGAAGGACCGCGCGCTACGCACCGCCGCCGATATGGAGAATCTGCGCCGCCGCACGGCCCGGGACGTCCATGACGCGCGCGCCTACGCCATCGCCAATTTCGCCCGCGACATGCTGTCGGTGTCGGACAATCTACGCCGCACGCTGGACGCCATCCCGGCCGAAGCAAAGGCTGCGGGAGACGCCGGCTTCACAGCGCTGATCGACGGCGTCGAACTGACCGAGCGCGCCATGCTCTCGGCGCTCGAGCGCCACGGAGTGAAAAAGCTGGAGCCGCAGGGCGAAAAATTCGATCCGAATTTTCATCAGGCCATGTTCGAGGTGCAAAACCCTGACGTCGCACCCAACACCGTGGTCCAGGTGGTGCAACCCGGCTATTCGATCGGCGAACGCGTGTTGCGTCCTGCGATGGTCGGCGTGGCCAAGGGCGGCGTCAAGCAGGCCGTCGATGCGCCAGCCGAACCCGGGCCGGTGAGCGAACAGGCCGAGAAAGACGCGTGAGCGAAAGTAGCGAATAGGAGTAGCGAATAGGGATTGCACGCCGCAGGCTGCGTCGTGCCTACTCGCTACTCGCTACTCGCTACTCGCTACTCACGACTCGCTATTCCCTGGCTCCGCTGATGAACCCCATCCTGCTTCTCGATTATGCCGGCGTCGCGGTTTTCGCGGCGACAGGGGCGCTGGCCGCGTCGCGCAAGCAACTGGATATCATCGGCTTCCTGTTTCTGGCCAGCGTCACCGGCATAGGCGGCGGCACGTTTCGCGACCTGATCCTCGGCGCGCCGGTGTTCTGGGTCGCCAACCCCGCCTATGTGCTGGTATCGGCGGCCATAGGCGTGCTGGTGTTCTTCACTGCGCATCTGGTCGAATCGCGCTACAAATTGCTGCTGTGGCTGGATGCGGTGGGCCTCGCCGCTTATGCCGTCATGGGCGCGGCCAAGGGCATGGCCGCCACCGGCTCGCCGACGGTGGCGATTGTCACCGGCATGCTGACGGCGACGTTCGGCGGCATCCTGCGCGACATCATCGCGGGCGAACCATCGGTGCTGCTGCGGCCGGAAATCTATGTGACCGCCGCCATGACCCGGCGCAGCGGTTTTCACGCTGGCCGATCTTGCCGGCCTCGCCACGCCTGTGGCGGCTCTGATCGCCTTTACCGCGGCCATTGCAGTGCGCGGCGGCGCGATCCGCTACGGCTGGACTTTTCCGGCCTATCGCAGCCGCCCCGGCAGGCGGCCGGAAGACATCCTGTGATCACTTTCTCTAGAAGCCTGCCACGCCTTGAGCAGGCTTTTCGGCGCCTGCATCGAGAAAGCCCGCTCCATGCGCAGCTTGAGTTCCGCGGACGGGATCGCATCGATGCGAATGAGAATGGCAGGCAAGCCACGATAATGATCCGTTTCGAAATAGAGATCGGGAGCCGCCATCAGCATCTCCTTCTCCTCCAGCGGGCACATGACGACGACCGTGTCGACATCCTTGATTCGGCAAAGAAATTTCTTGCCGGCTTTCAGCGCGGGCGTACCGTAGGATGTCGCTTCCACGATGCCTGGGAGACCGATGGCTGCTCGCTTCAGCTTCTCATATGGGATCCTCGAAACCCTCCATCGCCGGCCGAAACTCTCCTCACGCGGCAAGGTTCTGTGCCTCTCCGCCATAATAGGTGACATAGCGCGCGCCAATTTCCTTGACCGGCATGACGAAGAAAATATCCACGGTGCCGAAGTCGTTGTCGATCACGCAGCCATGACCGACTCGCGCGCCCACCCGGAGATACCCCTTGATCAGCGGCGGCATGGAGGCGATGGCGGATTTGGCGCTGACCGCCTCGGCCGGCATCAGATCCATCTCGTGATACCGGCCGGGAACGGCGCTGACGTCCCAGAGCGCGTCAGTCCGGCAATTCTGCGCCAGATAGGACAGCGCCTCGGCATGAGCCGCCGGCACCGTGCCCTGAAACGAGGCGCAGCCCGTCATGACGCCGATTTCATAATGTTTCAAATAGGCCCAGATGCCGTGCCATAGAAGCTCTATCGTCCGCTTCGAACGGTAATCGGGGAGAACACAGGAACGGCCGAGCTCCAGGAACCGCTGCCCGGGATGGCGGGCGATGAGGCTGGTCAGATCGAATTCATCCTCGGCGTAAAATCCGCTGGCGGCCAAGGCCGCTTCTTGCCGCAGCAGCCGGTAGGTACCCACGATTCGCCGGCAGTCGGGTCCGGGCAAAGCCGTGTCGACCACCAGCAAATGGTCGCATACCGCGTCGAAACGGTCCGCATCGCGCCGGTCGACGGCTTTCGCCGGACCGCCCCTGGCGCCCAGTTCCTGGAAAAAAACGCGGTAGCGCACTTCCTGCGCCGCCGTGATTTCGTCCGCGTCGCGCGCCAGCCGAGCTTCAAGCGAGCCGATTCGGCCCAGCGATTCGGACAGCAAGCGGCTGATGGCCAGCGCTCCGAAAGCCGGGAGGGCGTCGCGACCTTCATGAGCCGGAAAGGCGGTGTGCACGGGTGATTCTCCCTCGGCCATTGCTGGAGCGCGGATAGACCCGAAGTGCTTCAGGATTATGACGTTTCTTTCGTCCGGTCCAGCCGCTCAGGCGACCGCCTGCTCCTCGACCGAACGAACCAGCGCGACCGGATCGAGCGGCTTGGTGACGAACCCGCTCGCACCGTGCGCCAGCACCGCGTGGCGGGTCTTTTCCTGGCTGTCGGCCGAAAGCACCATGATCGGAATGGGCGAGATGCCGGTTTCGTCTTCGTAGCGGCGAATGCTGGCAATGGCGTCCAGGCCATCCATCACCGGCATATGCAGGTCCATCAGCACGACATCGAAGCTGCGCTTGCAACAGGTTACCGCTTCGACGGCCGCCCTGCCATTGCCGACGATCTCCACGCGATGTCCCGCCTTGGTAAGCGTGGCGCGCGCCAGCATGGCGTTTATCTCATTGTCCTCGGCAATGAGAATGGAAAGCCCGTGACCGAGGGGCTGGACCACCAGGCCCTTCGGTTCGATCTCCGCAACCGCCATCGCCGGCTGGCTGCCGATCCGCGACAGCAGAACCCGAAGCAGGGTTTCACCGCGCACCGGCCGCGCCAGGAAAGTCGTGTAGCCGCTGGCGCGGTATTCGCCCAGCAAGCCGCGATCCGTCGGCGCGATTAGCGTAATCGCCTCGGCCCCCACGAAACCCGCGTCCCGCAGCCGCTTCAAAATCCGGCCATCGCTCCGCTCCATGGCGGCGTCGACCAGCAACGCGCTGCAATTCGCGGCTTTCGCCGCGGCCTGCGCGACAGTGGCCGCGATCTCGGCGGTCCCCCCCTGCGCGCGGATGGTCATGGCCAGCGCATCGGCCTCGACCGCGTTGCCCGACAGGATGACCGCGCAAAACCCATGCATGGCGTCGCTTTGCATCTGCGCCACGCCGCTGGGACTTGCCGCCGGAACCTCGAATGTGAAGGTCGATCCCTTGCCGGGCTTGCTGGCGACGGAAATCGTTCCGCCCATCGAGGCCACGAGCCGTTTCGAAATCGCCAGTCCGAGTCCCGCGCCGCCCTGTTTGCGGGTGGAGGTGCCGTCGGCCTGTTCGAACTCCTCAAAAATCCGGTCCACATCGGTCGCGCGCAATCCGGGTCCGGTGTCGGTGACGGAAAAGCGGATCGATCCCGGCCCGTCTCCGGTCACTTTGGACACGACCAGCAGGACGCCGCCCGTGTCGGTGAACTTGATGGCGTTGCCGATCAGGTTGAGAAGCACCTGCCGCACCCGCCCCGGATCGGCGGTTATCATATGCGGCACGTCGGGCGCGACATGGCAGCCGATGCCGATGTTCTTGGCGAACGCTTTCGCCGCGAGCAGTTCGACCACATTGTCGGCGATCTCGCGCGGCGACATCGGCTGGGGTTCGGGATCGAACCGCCCCGCCTCGATCTTGGAAAAGTCGAGAAGGTCTTCGATCAGCGCCAGAAGCGCGCTTGCCGACGTGGACACCGCGCCGACATAGGTGCGCTGCTCGGGCGAAAGCGGTGTGTCGGCAAGCAGCTTGGCCATGCCGATGATGCCGTTCATCGGCGTGCGGATTTCGTGGCTGACCGTCGCCAGGAACCGCGATTTGGCCTGGCTGGCGTATTCGGCCCGCTCGCGCGCGTTGATCAGGGCCGTTTCGGCGCGTTTGCGCGGCGTGATGTCCCGGGCAATGGCGCGGTGCGAGACCTGATCGCTGGTCTTGTCGCGTACCGACAGCTCGATCCACGAGAACCAGCGCGCGCCCTCGGGCGAACGGATGGCGACGTCTGTCGAACTCAGGCATTCCCCGTCCGAGAACGCCGCGTCCGGCACCACCCCGACCTCAACGCCGAGTTCCGTAATCGTGCGGCCGATCAGGTCGTTCTGGCCGATGCCGACCAGATCGGCAAAAACCTTGTTGGCATGGACGATGCAGCCGTCGCGGTCGCGATGAACGACGAGATCGCCCAGCGCATCGATCAGGCCGCGAAAGCGCTCCTCGCTCTCCTGCAACTCCCACATCCGGTCGGCGAGCGTTTCGATCTCGGCGCGGTTGCGGTTAGCGCTTTCGGTAACGATAAAGGCGGCGCGGCTTTCCGCGCGCAAGGCCCTGATGACGATGAAAAGACCGGCCATTCCCGCCGCCAGCAGCCCGATGCCGATGAAGGTCGGCGCTCCAGCGAGGTTTGCCAGGCAGGCAAACACCAGAATGGCGACGATCGTCAGCAGTCCGGCTGCGCGCGGAAAGGCTTCGACGACGTCGGGTGCAAGCGGAGGTGGCGCGACGAACCGCCTGACCGGCGGCTCCGGCTCAAAGCCGGGAGCGCCCGTTTCGGCTGCAAGAATCTGAACCCGGCCGGATTTCGCGATCATGCCAAACCATAGGCATGCCGGGCTTAGAGAAGCTTTTGGCGAATCGTTAGGATTTTAGCGGTTCGCCACCTTTCCCCCGCCTCCAACGATTACGTCTCGACGACGACGCGCCCGCGGATCTTGCCCTCGACGATGTCGCGGGCCGCATCGACGATGCCGCCAAAGCCGATCACGGTCGACAGCGCGGCGAGCTTTTCCAGATCGAGATCGACGCCGAGACGCCGCCATGCTTCGAGCCGCAGTTCCATCGGCGCCATCACCGAATCAATGCCGAGCAGGCAAACGCCGCGCAGGATGAACGGAGCGACGCTGGCCGGAAGATCCATGCCCTGCGTCAGCCCGCAAGCGGCCACTGCCCCGCCATAGGACGTCGTGGCAAGCACATTGGCGAGGGTGTGGCTGCCGACGGCGTCGACGCCGCCCGCCCAGCGCTCCTTGGCAAGCGGCTTGCCGGGCGCCGAGAGCTCGTCGCGCGAGATTATCTCGGCTGCGCCCAGATCCTTCAAATAGGAGCCTTCCGCTTTACGGCCGGTCGACGCGATGACGTGGTACCCGAGCTTCGACAGAATGGCGATGGCGACCGAACCGACGCCGCCGGCAGCACCCGTCACCACCAGAGGTCCGCGATCAGGTGTGATACCGTGGCGCTCCAGCGCCATGACGCTGAGCATCGCCGTGTAGCCGGCCGTGCCGATCGCCATGGCGTCGCGCGACGTCATGCCTTCGGGCAACGGAACAAGCCAATCCCCCTTGACCCGGGCGCGCTCGGCAAAGCCGCCGAAATGCGTTTCGCCAACACCCCATCCGTTCAGCACGACCTTGTCGCCCTTGTTCCAGCGCGGATGGTCGGACGCGGTCACCGTGCCGGCGAAATCGATGCCCGGAACCAGCGGAAACCGGCGCACGACCGGGGCCTTTCCGGTGATCGCCAGCCCATCCTTGTAGTTGACTGTTGTCGCTTCGACGGCGACCGTGACATCACCCTCCATCAGATCGGCCTCGGTCAGGTCCGTCACCGCGACCGACTGCTCTTTCTCCTCGTCGCGGGAAATCAGGATGGCTTTGAAACTTTCGGACATTCTTTGCTCCCAAGAGAACGGAATTAATCGCTGGCGCGCCGCGCCGCCTTCTCGCGCCGCCATGCCAAAAATTCGTCGAGCAGGACGAGACCGGCGCCCACCGTGATGAAGGCGTCGGCGAGATTGAAGATAGCGAACGACCACACCGGCGTGTGGAACAAGATGTAGTCGATGACGTGGCCGTAAAGCGCGCGGTCGATCAGATTGCCGATCGCCCCGCCGATGATCAGCGCGAAGCCGAAGCGGGCGGCGACTTGTTCGGCGGTCGTGCGGCTGGCCAGGTAAAGCACGAACAAGGCGACGGCCAGCGACAGAACGATCAGGCCGCCGTCGCCGATCCACGAAAACATCGAGAAGGCGACGCCCGTATTGTAGGTGCGGTACAGCGCCAGGAATGGGATGACGTCGAGTTGTTGCTGAAGCGGGAGGTTTGCCTCGACCAGGGATTTGATCCACTGGTCGAGCGCGACCGAGATGGCGATGAGCAGAGAATAGGGCAGGAACCGGATCAAATTTTATCATCCACCAATGTCAGCGCCCCGCGCCTGATCTCGAACAGCATGATCGCGGTCGCCACCGCCAGATTGAGCGAATCGGCGCGGCCGGCCTGCGGGATGCGCAGCAGCCTGTCGCAGCTTGCCGCGAGATCGTCGGGAAGGCCCTGCTGCTCATTGCCCATCAGCAAAAGCACCGGCCCACGGCCAAAATCGATGGATCGATAATCCACCGCGCCTTTGAGATGGGTTCCGGCGACAAGCCCCGGAAACGACTTTCGCCACGCCAGAAACCCTTCCGTCGTGGCCCGCGCCACCGGCACGGCGAAGATCGACCCCATCGTGGCGCGCACCGTTTCCATGGAGAAGGGATCGGTCGTCTCTCCGACGAGGATGACGCCCTTGGCGCCTGCCGCATCGACGGTGCGCAGGATCGTGCCGAGATTGCCGGGATCGCGCACGCGGTCGAGCGCCACCCAGACATCGCCGCTCGCGGGCCTGATGTCCTTCAGCGCGGCGAAGCGCTGCAAAAACACCCCGACCACGGCCTGCGGGTTGTCGCGCCGCGTGATGGCGGTGAGGATTTTTTCTGGAACTTCCAGAACCGTGCCGCCCGCAGCGACAGTCCGCGCTGCGGCCTTTTCCACGGCCGGGTTGCCGCGCGCCGTGCGGGCGAAAAG
>JBGTLX010000244.1:0-12033 GCA_041743855.1 Rhizobiaceae bacterium
GGTCATGATCACCGCGCTCGACCAGGTTGCCGACCGCATCCGCGGGCTGGAGGCCGGCGCCGACGATTTCCTGACCAAGCCGGTCAACGACCTGCAGCTGATGACGCGCGTCAAAAGCCTGGTGCGCCTCAAAATGCTGACTGACGAATTGCGGCTTCGCGCCTCGACCACGCGCAATATTGGCATCGAGGAGCTTTTGAGCCGCAAGCAGCCCTCGCAGGAAGTGACGCCAAAGGTACTGCTGATCGACGAACGCCCGTCTTCCGGCCAGCGCATCAACCGGATGCTGCGCGGAGCCGCCGAGCTCGATATCGCGACCGACCCGCATGTCGGCTTCTTCCAGGCCGCCGAGCAGCCTTATGAATGCGTCATCGTCTCAACCGGCTTTGCCGATTTCGATCCGCTGCGGCTTTGCTCGCAACTCCGGTCGCTGGACCGCACCCGTTTTCTGCCGATCATCCTGGTTGCCGAGGAGGGCGAGGAAGACCGGATCATTCGCGGACTGGAACTGGGGATCAACGACTATGTGACACGGCCGGTGGACCAACAGGAACTGACGGCGCGGCTGCGCACGCAGGTCAAGCGCAAGCGCTACAACGATCATTTGCGCGCCAGCGTCACCCAGACCATCGAAATGGCGGTGACGGACAGCCTGACCGGCCTGCACAACCGCCGCTACCTGGACAGCCACCTGCAGACCCTGTTCGACCGCGCCGTGGCGCGCCGCCGCCCGCTCTCCATGATGATCACGGACCTCGATCGCTTCAAGCAGGTCAACGACGAATTCGGCCATGACGGCGGCGACGAGGTCTTGCGCGAGTTCGCGCGCCGTCTGCGCAAGAATGTCCGCGGCATCGATTTGGCCTGCCGCTTTGGCGGCGAGGAGTTCGTCGTGGTCATGCCCGACACCGACCCTGAAATAGCTGAAAAGGTCGCCGAGCGCGTCCGTGCCGAAATCGCGCAGACGCCGTTCCAGATCGGTTCTACCGGCGTCACGATGAACATCACGGTCAGCGTCGGCGTGTCGTCGCTGCGGCGCGGGGCCGACAGCGTTCAGGATCTCATAAAGCGCGCCGATGTGGCGCTTTACGAGGCGAAAACTGGCGGCCGAAACCGCGTGGTCGCCAAGGCGGCCTGATCGACGCCGTCAAGCCCACAGGGTTAGGAATTTACCTTAATCCAAGTGATTCGCGGTGCTTGGTTAAGAAAGTATTGATTTATTTGGCTTCCTGCACGATTGTTGGCTCAATAAGAAGGGACGCACCTCGGCGCGAGGCTTTGCCGAACCGTCCAGATCAATACCCCATGATGCTCAGGTCCGCCGCATCTCCTGGGTCCGTGGGGTCGGCCGGCCGGCTCTGGCACACAGTGGCCTCCTCGTACCGCTGTCAGATGCCGGCCGGCCCCTAAAGCCGATACCAAAGATTCGCGCAAAGAGCCTATTCCGGTTTTATATTCATCCAAACACAAACGCCGCCCGAAGGCGGCGTTTGTTCATGGAGCGACCAGTCGAAGACTACTTGATCTTCGTTTCCTTGAATTCGACATGCTTTTTGGCGACCGGATCGTATTTGCGGAACGACATTTTGTCGGTCTTCGTGCGGCTGTTCTTGCTCGTCACGTAGAAGAAGCCGGTATCGGCGGTCGACAGAAGCTTGATCTTGAGTTTTGCAGCTTTGGCCATTTTCTATCCGTCCAGATTGGTGGGTTCAAGTCGCTGAGCGGGCATTCAACCCGGCGCGGAAATCTTGCGGCGACACATAAAGAACGTCGCCCGAAAGTCAACCCCGCCGCCGGTTTCCCGCCAGCCTGCCGAGCGCCAGCGCGATGTAGATCGTGAAGAACGAGGCCAGCGCCCATCCGAATCCGTTATCGCCGAAGACATCCATCCCGATGCCGATCGCCTGCGGCCCGAAAACCATGCCGACGCCGTAGCAAACACGAAGGCCGCGTTGGCCGACGCAAGGTCGCGCCCCGACAGCCTTGTGCCGAGATGTGCGAGGCCGATCGTATAAAGTGCGGCCACCGCGCCGCCCCAGACGAACAGCAGACCCGCCATCACGTACCAGTTGGACGCGGCATAAGGCATCAGCAATGCCCCGAGCAGGCCGACCGCGGCGCATGCCAGCAGAAGATGACGCCGGTCGCCGATCCTGTCGCTGACCATTCCCAGCGGAATTTGAAACAGCACGTTGCCGAGCCCGATCATCGTCAGCAAAAGCGCTGCATCGGCTTCCGAATAGCCGATGCGGTTGCCGTAGATGGGGAACAGCGCGAAGCCGCCGGTCTCGACCGCGCCGAAGACAAGCACCGCCGCCGTCGCCGTCGGCACCAGCCAGATGTAGCGCAAGAAGCCGCCCGAACCGCCTTCGGCATGGATCGCCGGGCTTTCGCGCCATGCGGCCAGCACGGGAATCGCCGCAGCGATCACCAGGCCGAAGGTGACGCCAAATGGCAAAAAGCCGGCGCTGCCGATCTGCGAAAACAGCCAAGGGCCGCCGGCGAACCCGAGCGACAGCACGGTGGCATAGATGCCGAGCACGAAGCCGCGCCGCGCCGGCGGCGCCGAAATGCTGATCCAGAATTCGGAGAGTATGAACAGCACGGTGAGCGCCACGTGCAGTAGCGCGCGTAGCGGAAACCACATCCAGAACGCAGTCGCGACATAGAAGCCGAGGAATGCGAACGCTCCGATGACAATCATAGCCAGTATCGTTGGCGCCACGCCGAAGCGCATGGCCAGCGGCGTGGCGAGCGGGGCTGCGGCAATCGAGGCGATGCCCGCGATCGCGGAGTTCAGCCCGATCATCGTCGCCGAATAGCCACGCTCGTCGAGGATGACGCTGAGCAGCGGCATGCCGAGGCCTATGGCGATG
This sequence comes from Rhizobiaceae bacterium, assembly GCA_041743855.1. GTDB lineage: Bacteria > Pseudomonadota > Alphaproteobacteria > Rhizobiales > Rhizobiaceae > JBGTLX01. Next base: position 2,877 of record JBGTLX010000244.1, read on the forward strand.
CCGACCACGCTGATCGAGGCGATGGCAGCCGTGATCGCCAGCCAGCGCATGGCCTCGCGGTCTTCCTGCGTTTCGACGACCTCCGCCATGCGCTAAAGGATTTCGCGCGTAAAACGGTTGCGCCGGAACCTGTAAAACGGCACGGCTCCGCCCGGTGAAAGGCGCGGGTCGTCGCGTAGCCGCAGCTCGAGTTCGCCCAAAATGGTTTTAGTGATGGCGGGAATATCGGCCTGCTTGGCTTCGCCAATCGGTAGCCAGACGATCCCTTCGAGCTCGTTGGTCGGTCCGCCATCGGGCAGCGCCACGGTTACATGGCTTTTCCAGCAGGCCAGAAAGCGCGTGTCGAAACGGCGGATGCGGCCTGGCGGCGTTATGGCGCGGGCGACGAAACGCAGCATCTCCAGCGAGGGCTGAACGCCGTGCTCGGCAAAGCCGCTCCAATCCGGTTTGGTCGTCGAAAACGGACCTTTCGCGCCGATCAGCAGGCCGGCTTCCTCATAGGTCTCGCGTATGGCCGAGAGCGCGATGGCGCGGGCGCGGGCCTTGCTCACATTGGCGCCAGTCCGGCCGAGTTTTTCTTCTTCGGCGGGGTGCAGATCTGCCGCAACCGCGATGCGGCTGTCGGCAGGATCGGTGCGTCCGCCGGGAAACACGAATTTTCCCGGCATGAAGGCGTGCCTTGCGTGCCGGCGTCCCATCAGCACGCGGGTTTCGCCATCGCTGTGGTCCAGCAGGATCAACGTCGCCGCATCGCGTGGACGCAGCGGACCCGCGCCGAGCGCGCTGTCGCGCATTTCCGCCTGATCGATCTCCGCCCTGTTCATCCCGTCCATGCGGATACCCTACGCTTCGCTGACGGCGGGCGAAACTGTTCCAACCGGTTTGTGATGCTCTACGCCTTATAAAATACCTGCCTGACGTCGATGTATTCGGCGCGAAAACCCGCCTCGCAATAGTGCAGATAAAATTCCCATAGCCGCTTGAAGCGGTCGTCGAAGCCGAGCGGGCCGATTTTCTCCCAAGAAGCCCAGAACTGCTTGCGCCACTCGGCAAGCGTGCGGGCATAGTCCTGCGGGAAGATGCGTTCGCGCAAATAGGAAAGGCCCTGGTCCGCGCCGAGCGACCGCAACAGGGCCGGCGTCGGCAACATGCCGCCAGGAAAGACGTAGCGCTGGATGAAATCCGGACGCTTGCGATAGGTCTTGAAAGCATTCTCGTTGATGGTGATGATCTGCATCCCGGCCATTCCGTCGGCTTTGAGGCAGTCCTTCACCTTACCGAAAAACACCGGCCAGTATTTTTCTCCAACTGCCTCGAACATCTCGATCGAGGCGACGCGGTCATACTTGCCGGTCTCGTCGCGATAGTCCTGCAGCTTGATCTCGACCCTCTCGGAAAGGCCGGCCTTTTGCATCCGCGCATTGGCGAAATCGTGCTGCTCGCGGCTGATCGTCAATCCGGTTACACGGCAGCCGATCTCGCGCGCCGCGAATTCCGCAAAACCGCCCCAGCCGCAGCCTATTTCCAGAACATGGTCGCCACGGCCGATGCTGAGGTCGCTTGCAAGCGCGCGATATTTTGCCGCCTGGGCGCTTTCGAGGTCGTTTGCGCCTGCCGAAAACAACGCCGACGAGTATGTCATGCTCGGATCGAGCCACTGCTTGTAGAAGGAATTGCCGAGGTCGTAATGCGCCGAAATGTTGCGTCGCGAGCCATAGCGAGTGTTCTGGTGCAGCCAATGGTGCAGCCTGTGGACGGTGGCCATCAGCCAGTTCGACGTGTCCGCGACGCGCTCGCCGGCTTCGACATTGACGACGAAGAGTTCCAGAAAGCTGGTGACGTCCGGGCTTTCCCAATCGCCGTCTATGTAGGATTCGGCGACGCCGATCGTGCCGCCCGCAAAGGCGCGTGCGGGCAGTTTCCAGTTGTTCAAGATCAGTTCGGCGTTGGGTCCCTGCGATGTGCCGACGACGAGGATTTTTCGCCCATCGGGCATGGTGACCTTGAGCGATCCCCGCTCGAGCTTCATCGCGGCCGAAAGAACCAGCCTGGCCCTTGCCGGCAGGCCGCGCGCGATCTGCTTGAAATTGCGTTCGTTAAGGCTGACCGTTTGGCCTCCCCGACTATCCGCTGTTTTCCGTTCCGACATTACAGACATCCTGACGCTGGAACGGACGCACATTTGCTCCGTCCCCGCAATTTCCTATTCGCCGGGCTGCAGCGACTTGCCATGGTCGCGGTAGCTGGCCGGCGCGGGAGCCTCGGGGCTCCTGCGGAAACGGGCTCCCTTGAGCCACAGCTTCAGCGCTTCCCAATGAATTCCCGCAATTATTTTCCATGTCATCAGCGGAAACTTCAAGAGGCAGACGGCGAGCGAGGCAGTGCCAAGCGGTCTGGCCTGCCCGGTAAATGTGGCGGCGAGCAACGGTTCTCCCCGCTCGGTCTCGTGGATGCGGAGCCGGACCGACTTGCCCGGCGGCAAAATGCGGAACTGATAGCGCGCGCCCATGTCGATGAACGGCGAGACGTGGAGGAGTTTTGTTCGCATCTGGCGGATGCCGGCCGGACTTAGCTCGCCCGGCTCGATCGGCGCGACATAGGCATGCCGTTCGCCGAACGTGTTGCGCACCGCATAGATCAGGGCGATCGGCGCGTTGGCGGCGTCGTAGGCGAAGTAAACCGAGATCGGGTTGAAAACGTAGCCGAAGATACGCGGATAGGCGAGAAGCAGGATGCGGGCGGCCCGCTCCGTCATGCCCGAATCGGCAAGCAATCGGTCGACGTAGGTGCGCAGCGTCTCGCCTTCACGCTCCGTATGGTCGCTCTCCCAGAACGAAGCGAGCCCACGTCTATTGACCGACAACAACCGCGACATGCGTCCGAGTTCGGGAAGCCGGTCGAGGTCGACGAGGATGGAGAACACGGAATAGACGAAACGGTGGCCGAACGGTTTGAGCCGGGCATGCATGACTTCGCCCGCATAGAGAACCGCCGCAGCCCGCGGAGGCGGGCCGTTTGCGGCCATTGTGGTTGTGCGTTGATCACGCGACATCGAACAAAGATTCTTCCTATTCCGCAGCGAGGGCAAGAGGCGCTTGTTCGGGAGCGGCGGCTCGCCATGGAACAGCAGCGCCAAGGGCAATGGCCGCGTCGAGCCCGGAGCGCAGTCCGTCCTCATGAAAACCATGGCCGGTCCACGCGCCTGCGTAAGACGCTTTGCGTACGCCCTGGATGTCGTCGAGCCGGCCCTGCGCCGATAGAGCACGCGCGTCGAATTGCGGATGGTCGAAAGACCACTCGCCGAAGATCATGCCTTCCCGCGGTTCGATCATCGGATTGAGCGACACGAACAGTGGCATCGACTCGTCGATCCCCTGCAGGCGGTTCATCCAATAGGTGACGCAAACCTCCTGACTTCCACCCTGTCGCGACGAGCGCAAGTAATTCCAGGCCGACCATGCCGCGCGCCGCCTGGGCATCAGGCGCGGATCGCGATGCAGCAGGACACGATTCGGGCGGTAGGAAATCGCCGACAGGATTTTCTCTTCGACAGAAGAAGGATCGGCGAGCATCGCCAGGGCCTGGTCGCTGTGGGCGGCGATGATGACGTGGTCGAAGCGTTCCGATGGCTGGTCGCCAGCCTGGATGCCGACGCCGAGAGCGTCACGGACGACGGAGCGAACCGGCGCCGAAAGCCGCAACCGGTCGCCAAGCGGAGCCAGGAGCTTGTCCAGATAGGTTCGCGATCCGCCTGTCACCGTGCGCCAGACCGGCCGGTCGGTGTGCAGCAGCCTGTGGTTTTCGAAGAACGAGATGAAGCTGGCTGCGGGATAGTCCATCATTTTCGCGCGTGGCGTCGACCAGATCGCCGCCGCCATCGGTATGAGGTAATTGTCGCGGAAGCCCGCCGAAAATCGCTGGCTGGCTAGATATTCGCCGATGGTGAAATGCCCGAGCGCGCCGGAATCGCGGTCGACAACTGACTGCCGGTTGAACCGCAGGATATCGCGCAACATCCAGAGGAAGGACGGGGAGACAGCGTTGCGTTTCTGCGCAAAGATCGAGCGGTAGCTTTCGCCGCACCATTCGAGCCTGCCTTCGTCAAGCGACAGCGAAAAGCCCATGTTGCTGTCATGCGTGTCCACTCCAAGATGGGCAAACAGCTGGATCAGGTCCGGGTAGGTGAGTTCGTTGAAGACGATGAAGCCGGTGTCGACCGCCACAGGCTTGCCGTCATAGTCGATATCGACCGTCGCCGTATGCCCGCCCGGTCGGGCCGACGCCTCGAACAGCGTCACATCGCATTGCTTGTGAAGCGCCCAGGCGGCCGATGCTCCCGATATGCCGGATCCGATTACGGCGATCTTCTTGCCGCGCCCGGCGATGCCGCGGCTGATAGGCACTACATTCATGCATTCCCCTCAAATCGCCTTGTAGGCCAGAAGTGCGCGTTTCCGGGCGTTCTGGTGCTCGATGACAGTTACGGGATAGTTGTCGCCAAGTTTCACCCGGGCCTGCTCCAACTCGGCTTTTGGCGATTCCCATGGCTTGTGAATGTATCTGGCCGGTAAATGCTTCAGTTCGGGCACATATCGACGGACATAAGTCCCGTCCGGATCGAATTTCTCGCCCTGCAGGATGGGGTTGAAGATGCGAAAATAGGGAGCCGCGTCGGCGCCCGAGCCGGCCACCCACTGCCAACTGGCGGGATTGTTGGCGGGGTCCGCATCGACCAGCGTGTCCCAGAACCATTTTTCCCCCTCGCGCCAGTCGATCAGCAGATGCTTGACCAGAAACGACGCGACAATCATGCGGACGCGATTGTGCATCCAGCCGGTCTGCCAAAGCTGGCGCATCCCTCCATCGACGATTGGATAGCCGGTTTGTCCGCGCTGCCAGCGGCGGAGCAGATCGGCGTCGGGCTTCCAGGGAAAATCATCGAAACGGTCGTTGAAGTTCGCATTCCGCAAGTCGGGATTGTGGAAGAGCAGGTGGTAGGCGAACTCGCGCCAGCCGACTTCCTTGCGGAATTTCTCAAGATCGTGCGACGGCGCGTCGATCTTGCCGGATTTGAGGGCGGAAAAAATCTGGAACGGCGTGATCTCGCCATTGGCCAGATGCGGCGACAGCGAGGATGTTCCTTGTGCGCCGGGTATGTCGCGGCTTTCGCCATAGCCGGAGACAGGTCCGTCGAGAAAATCCCGCAGCCGCGCTTGCGCGCCGTCCTCGCCCGGTGTCCAGGCCGACCTGAACCCGCCGGACCAATCTGGCTTGACGGGCATGAGAGCCCAATCGTCCAGGCTGTCCGACGCCAATGCCTTTGCGAACGGCCGCAGTTGCGAAGGGGCGTCGACAGGATCGCGGGGCTCGGCTTCGGCGATCAGCGCGCGCCAGAACGGCGAATAGACCTTGTACGGACCGCCGCTACCCGTCTTCAACAGCGATGGGTCGTGAAGCAGATGACCGTCGAAATCCAGCGTGCGGATGCCCGTTTTGCCAAGTGCAGTATTCATCTCCGCATCGATGGAGGCTTCAGGTGGGTCGTAGCGGCGGTTCCACAAGACCATATCCGCGCCGGTTTCCTCCAACATTGCGAGGGTCTGCTCGAGCATTGGTCCACGGCGGAGCAGGAGCGGAGCGCCGAGCGCCGCCATCCGGTGTCCCAGGGCTGAGAGAGATTGGTGCAGCCACCAACGCCGCGCGCCGCCGACCGGCCGAACGCCTTCGCTTTCCTCGTCGAAAATGAAAACGGGGATCACGGGCCTTCCGGTCGCCGCGGCAGCGCTCAGCGCGCGGTTGTCGGCCATGCGCAGATCGGTGCGAAACAGAACGAGGATCGGTTTGTCTATCGACTGCGCCTTGGCCATATGCGGAAAATACCTTGGGTCGCGGTCGAAAGACTCGCCGGTAAGGCATACGGGTAAAGGCGCGCCGCGGATCAAGAAAATTCACAAAAAGCTCGGCCTGCGGCTCGATTGAAGAAAGTCGGCGATTGGCGTTGATTGCGCCGGGAAAAGAGCCGACTATCAAAGTGTTGGTGGGAAACGGAACAATGCGCTATGTGATCGGGATCTGCATTGTGACCGGCTTTCTGATCTGGGACGCCGGCTACAATGATGGCCGCTATCTCGACAATGCCGTGCGCGAGGTCAAGCGCATCACCAGCCTCGTTGGAGCTTAACCCGGTCGTGCCGGTCTCCGCCGGGAAGCGTTCGATTGACCCAGCGTCCGGATTGACGTGCGAGAGCGACTGAACGACAAGACGCCTCCAATGGTCACTCGGAGGCAGGCTTGATCCGGCATATCGTGTTTTTCAGCGCCAGGCGGCGCGAGGATTTAGACGCTGTCCGCTCCGGCCTCGAAGCCTTGAAGCTTATTCCTCACTCCAGCGTTTTCGAAGTGTCGCTGAACACAAAGGTCGATCCGCTTTCAAATGAGGTGGACATTGTCGTCTATGCCGAATTCGCCGACGAGGCTGCTCTGACGGCCTACAAGTCCCATCCTGACTATGCCAGGACCACCAGCATCGTTCGTCCGATGCGTGAATTGCGCTATTCGGCGGATATCGTCGCAAACCAGCCGTAAGGGGTTTTGTGGCGACGTTGCATTGATGAGCGGTAAAGCAGATGACGTCACAACATTCCCACACCATGGCTGACGCCCTCCACCGCTATCTGAGCGAAACGCATCCTGTGTCGCCGCTTCTTTTGCGCTCGACGCTCAAGGCTGCGGCAGAACCCGGCGAGATCGCCGTCGCGTGGGATGTTCAGGACTTGCCCGAGGACCTCATCGAATTCTGGCTTGTGGCACGCTCAGCGCGGCTTTTCGAGGATGTCACCTATGGTCAGTGGGGGCTTGTCTTACTGGATCCGGACGCGAGCGCGCGGCGGTCACGTGCTGAGCGCGCCAATCGCCCGACGGACTTCTCAGACCGAGACATCGTTATCGCCGAGTTCCTTGGCGATTCCGACTTGCTTGTATATGCGCGGGGCGACCAACCCCCGAGAATCCTGGTTGGCCTTCCGCTCGACGAACGCGATTTGTGGTACGGTGCTGCCGACAGTCTGAGAGAGTTTCTGGACCGGTTCGCCGACGCACAGGGCGAGAAGTTTTGGGAAGCTTAGACAGCCACAACAGCCGAGCAGCAGAGGGAAAAAACGCGTGCGGCTCGCAACATCGCGTCATGGCGCGTAAAAGACGGTGGCTCCCCGAGCAGGACAGTTTGTCCAGATCGAACCGCCGTTAAAAATGCCTCAAATGCCTTACATTCCAATGTGTTAAGCGTTCTCTGCTTCCCCCGAAGCATAACCCTCGGTGGACCTCTAAGTGGCTCCTCGGTGGACCTCTTGTCAAGGATCACTGGCAGGGCCAAGCAGTCTGCAGTGAAGTCAACGTCTGATACGCCGCCCGCCAATGGCGATTTTGAGGGTTTGCGGTGAGGTATTGACAGACCACATCGACAAACTGGCCGCTCTTTACGGTGTCCGGCGCGCACAGTGTTTGGCCAGTGTTCACCTCATCGCGCAGCGACATCGCGTCACTGAAGCCCATCACAAAGGCTTGCACCTCAGCGCGTGAAGATTGGCACATCCTGTAGAGGTCGTTTCCGGACAGGAAGTAGTTGTAGCTTCCTTCTTGGGATGCCGCTCCCGTTGGGACCAACAGGACGGAAAAAGCGAAGAGATAGCTAAATACAGTTTTCATGTGCCCCCGCACGACCAATCCCGAAGACAAAACTTCTACGTCACACACGCTAAGTGCCGCACATTTCATCCAGTAGTTTGTAGACAGCACCGAAGGCGGGTAACGTCAAATACTTCGGGTTCCTCTTTAGCCATTCGACAGTAGCATCGTATAGAGTGCCTGAATTCAGCCTACCGTCGATGACGCACTTCCTGATCTTGTAGAAATCTGGATTGTCATTGTCGATAACGCCAGTGCGCACCTCTACAACGCCGAAGACGTAGCCTTCCCCGAATGATCGGCTTGTTTGTAACATTTCTGCTCCGGTCATTGCATGCGCCGGAAACGCTATTGCGGTTAGAAGCGCGACAGTTGCGATTGCGGTTCGCATTGGGTCCCCCTGATCTGAGGGTGAGCCTAGCCTTGGTTTCGTGCGTTGGCGAGGCCCTGCAAGGGTCAGCCGGTATCCTTACACCAGCCAACCCCCGCAACGCGCTCAGGCCCCGCTACCGCACCGCGCTAAACGGTCGATACTTTACGGTCCTCAGCCGGTCCGTGTCGCCGTCCGTGATGTCGATCCCCGCCCAAGCGGCAACCGTTCGATCCTTCATCCAAACCGGCTTCCCAGCTCGGGTGACGTGAACATGGTCCTGAGGGTTCACGCCTCGCTTGACCAGCTCCCGGCATAGGACGGGGACAGGGTCTTTCCGGGTCGTGGTGATCTTGATTTCCTCGCCCGACAAAGCCGTGGCGGAAGTGTAAGAGCCGATCAAGTCAATCTGATGCATTGTCTCCATTTCGTTGGTGTGAGCGTTCTCGAACGCAGCGGGGGGATTGTGCCCGGGAAGGGCGCGGAGCCTCTCCACGGTCCAACCCGCACCGCGTTATGAGGATGTTTGAGAGAAGGCCCCGAGGGTCGGCCCCGGTGGAGCTTGGGGCAACGGTTACGGGATAGGTCCAACCCTCGGGAAAGTTCGTCAGATGCCTAGGTCGTGCCGCATCTGTGCAGCGGCCTGAGCATGGCGGGTGAGCAATGCCCAATCGCCTTTGACCACTGCCATTCGGAACGCGGGCAGCTCGGCCTCGTCTATGTGTTCTGACCACTGGTCCATGGTCAGCCCGAGGGGTGCAAGCACGTTCCTCTCGACACGCTGGGTGAACGCCGCCTGGACGACTTGCGCCTCCAGTTCGTCAACGCCAGCGGCCTCGAAGTCGATCACACCAGTCTCGGCATAGGCGTCAACCACGGCCTGTTGCACCTCCACTGGAGCGGCCTCAGACCAGCGGTTCAATGCCCGGTCTGCCCCATCGGAAAGCTCCTGATGCTGCTTCTCTGTGAATCGGCGTGCAAAATTGACCCCCTAGACGGGAGGATCGGCGTCCAATTTTGACCCCCCTCGTTATGTCGATCTGCGACCATCCGTTCTTTTTGGCGAACGGATGGAGAGGGGATGAAGTCGGTGGATACGATTGC